>JAPLSS010000219.1 GCA_026398515.1 Candidatus Sumerlaeota bacterium
GTCGGCGCACTTGAGCGCCCAGGTCGCCGTAATGCCGATCGGGTCCAACGCGCGGCGCTTCAGATAGGCCTCGAAGGTCTCTCCGCCCAGTTTCTGTTCGAGCGCATACGCAAACGCGACGAGGTGCGTTTCCCCGTAGGCGAACTGGGCGCCCGGCTTCCCCGCGAGGGGAAGGGCAATGACCTCTTTCCAGGAAGGCACGTTCCGGCCGCCGCCGCTCGGAGACCGAGGGGTCAGGCCGCTGGTCAGCGTGAGCAGTTGCCGGTAGGTGATCTTCGATTTCTCCGGGTCGTTCGCCCACTCCGCGATAGCGCCATAGGCGGGGTCGTCGAGTTTCAGCAATCCGTCCTCGACCGCCGCCAACGCCGCCGCCCCGACGAAGCCCTTCGAGCCGCTGGCGATCGGCTCCGGCTTGGCGGCGCTGCCGCCGTTCGCATAATCTTCAAAGATCACCTTGCCCGCGAGCATTACGACCAGGGTTTTCCCACCCATCTCGCGGTTGTAGCTCTTCGCCAATTCAAACGCGGCGGCGTCCGGGACGCGCGCCAGGGATGGCTCACTGGCGGCCGCCGGCGCGTCGGCGGCACGCCCGGCGGCGGCGAGCGAGGCGAAGGCCAGGCAACCGGCCGCGGTTGTCAGGAGCCGGCGTTGCGCAGTCATGGCGGCATTCCATTTCCGGGACTGGGTTCGTGACGACGCCCTCGAGTGGCGCCGGCATTCCAGCCAGCGGCGTTCCAACGCTTTTGGCCCGCGTCCGCAGGCTCTTCGTGCCGGCTTTCCCGCCGGCGTGCGGCGCCCACTCTCGATGCGCTCGATCGCCGGCTGGAACGCTTGCGCTATTCAAAGCGTCTCCGCTGTCATCCCCTTGGCTATCGGCTATGATCCCTGAACCGGCGGCCGGCCGCCCTCGGCCCCCCCGTCGCCGGGCTCTTCTTCGGCCAGCGCGTTGGGAATCCACAGGGTGAACGTCGCGCCTTTGCCTTTCTCGCTCTCCACGGCGATGGTTCCGCCCAGCAGTTCGGCCAAATGCCGCGAGATCGTCAGCCCCAGTCCGCTGCCGCTATAGCGGCGCGTCGCCGAGGCGTCGACCTGGCGAAAACTGTCAAAGATGATCGCCTGTTCTTCGGGAGTCAGGCCGATGCCCGTGTCGGCCACGGAGAAGGCGAACCCTCCGTTCTCGGCGCGCGCCGTCAGATCGATGGCGCCCGCCTCGGTGAATTTGACGGCGTTGCCGAGCAGATTGATCAGGATTTGGAGGATCTTCGTATGGTCGCCGCGCACGCGCGCCCCCGACGCCTTGTTGTGCGCGCGCAGGTCCAGCGCCTTGCCGCGGGCGAGCGGACGGATGGCTTCGATCGCTTCGGACAACAGCGCGTCGGCGCTGAAGGTCGACAGCGACACGGCCATGCGCCTGGCCTCGATGCGCGACAGGTCGAGGATTTGGTTGATCAGCGTCAACAGGCGCTCGCCGCTGGAGATGATCGAGCGCAGATTGCGCTTTTGCTGCACGGGCAGATCTTTGCCCAGCCTCATGAGCACGATCTTCGTCAAGCCGAGGATCGAGTTCAGCGGCGTGCGCAACTCGTGCGACACCAGCGACAGGAACTCCCCCTTGAGGCGGCTGGACTCCAACGCCTTTTCCTTCTGCAGTTCCAACTCGGCGGTGCGCTCGCGGACCATCTGCTCGAGATTGGCCGAGTATTCCTGCAAGCGCCGGTTGGCCGTGTCGAGCCGCGCGTTCGTCTCGCGCAGCGTGTCTTCGTGGCGGACGCGCTCGGTGATGTCGCGGAAGCTATAGACGCGCCCGACGCTCTTCCCCCCGACGTGGTGCGGCTGGGAATAGCGCTCGAAGATGCGCCCGTCCGTCAACTTGATGATGTCGTGGCTTTCCGCTTCCGTTTGCGAGATGATGTCCATCACGCGGGCGACGTAAGCGTCGGGGTCTGCCAGCTGCCGCGAGACCACGGCCAATACCTGCGGGGTGTCGCGGGTCGCCAGGACCTCCTGGCTCAGGCCCCACATCTCCTGGTATTTCCGGTTGTAGTCGACGATGCGCCCGGCGTTGTCAATCACCAGAATGCCGTCGGCGGTCGATTCCAGCGTGGCCCGCAGGAGCGACAGCGAGCGCGTCAGTTCGCGATCGGCCCGTTCGCGTTCCAGGGCGTTGACGAACAGCTCGCCTGCCATCTTTAACAGCGCCGCCGCGTCGGATGTCCATTCCTTCTCCTGCCGGACGGAATCGAAGCCCAGGAAGCCGACCGGCTTGCCCTCGCTCACCATCGGCACGCAAATCAGGGACTGAATGCCCTCGGCCCGGAACTCCTCCTTCTCGGCCTGCGCTTCCGGGGGCAAGTCCGCCACGCGCGGAATGTGCACGGTTTCGGGCGCCTGCAGCCGGCGCATGATCCAGGGGAACGCCTCGGTCGGCAGATCCTTCAGCCGCCCGACCGCCGACTCGATGCCCTCGGCGCACCATTCGTGCGTGCAATCCATGCGCGTCGCGTCGTGCGAATAGAGAAAGACGTAACAGCGGTCGACCTCGACGAACTCGCCCAACGCCTCCAGGGCGTGGAGAATGCCCCGTCCGGTTTCGCGCGGGGGAAGGTTGATGAACTGGGCTGAGATGTTGGCGATCAACTCCTCGAACTGCATGCGATAGCGCAACGCTTCGATGGCCAGCCGCCGCGCGGTGACGTCGCGCAGGGCGCCGACGATCGCCAGAGGCTTGCCGCTGTCATCGCGCACCAAGGCGCGGCTCTCGCTGTAGTAGCGATAGACGTCGTCGCGCCGCCGCCAGCGATAGGCCGTGCCCGGCCCGTCGGCCGGCTCGATCTCGCCGCGCCATTCGCCTTCCTGCGCCCGAACGATGCGCGCGCGGTCCTCCGGATGAATCCGCTCGCGCATCCCGTCAATTCCGAGGGCCTGCACTTCCTCCGGCGAGAAGCCCAGCAATGGCTGCGAGGCCGGGCTGACATAGTCGAATGTCTTCGTCGCCAGGTCGATCCGGTAGATCATGTCGTTGGAGACTTCCAGCACGTCGCGGAAGCGCTTCTCGCTCTCGCGCAACGCCGCTGTGGCGCGCTCCACCGCCTCGCGCAGGCGCACCGGCGCGCGGGCCCAGAGGAAGACCAGCCAGGCCAAACCCGCCGACACGACCCCGCCCAACAACCGATGCCACCAGGCCGCCTCGGCGCTGGTCGGCCATCCGTCGAACGGCGCGGCGGCCAATTCCCACTTGCCGCCGGGAACCGCAATCTCCGTCAACACGGGCTTCCATTGGTAGACCTGCGGGTCGCCGAAGAAAACCTGCCGTTCGAGATGCGAGGGCGGACCTTCGGCGCGCAGGGCGAACACGAGCGTCGACTCTGGATCGTACAGGCCCGCCTCCCGGTAAAGCAGCTTCATGTCGATGACGATGCCCGCCAGGCCCCAATAGCGGTCTCCCTCCGGCTCCCCTTCGCGGGGAGCGGCGTAAATCGGCGTCCACGCGCTGAGGACCTGAGCGCCTTCCGGGGTTTTCTCCGGTCCGCTCAGCGCCGTCTCCTTGGTTTGGATGGCCTTGTTGACCGCGTCGCGTTCGACCGGATCCTCCAGCAGATTCAGCCCTTCCCGGTTTTCGTTGCCCTCCAGCGGATAGACCTGGTTGACCTTCGAGGTGCGCGCCAGTTCCAGGCGCCGCACGCCCGTTTCGGACTCCGAAACGATCTGCTGGGCGAACGCCTGAAAATCAGGGGACGACGAACGGGAAAACCGCGAGACGCCGATCTTGAGAAGCTCGGCCACAAACAGCCGCGAGCTGAGCGCGCGTCCCAAACGGTCGCCCACCCCGTTCAGCTGTTTCGTCGCCTCGGCGCGGCTCCGCTCCTGAAACCGCTCTTGCTCCGCGCGGTCCAGAAGCCAGGCGACTCCCAGGGCCAGCGCAAACGTCGCCAGCGCGGCCAGGAGGGGAAGGAAGCGGGATTTCATGATCGTCGGTCCAAGCAAGCAAAACTACGAGTCACAAGTCTCGCAAGAACCGTTTGAGCGGTTCAAACACGAGGCTATCCCAAGGCCAGTACCCAGCCTGCGCCGCCTGGCCAAGGAGAAGATCCGGTTTCGGCCGGCTGGCCAGAAACGCATGCGTTCTGGCCTTCGCAGGATTTCCGAGGGCGGCCCCCGACATCCGTTCGAGGCATCCGCAGAACTGTTCCACGCACTCCATCGCATTGTCGCTTTCGACAGATGCGAGGCACAGGGACTCCAGCATGCCCGGCCTGGAGCAGTCGGGGAGGATGAACACGGACACCCGCGGATCGCCCTGAGCGGCCACATTGGGGCTTTTGGGGATCGGAAGGCCAGCCTTCCCCAAGGCAGTCTGAACGCTCTGAAATGCTGACGGAGTGTGGGATTCCGCGTCACGCGCAATGCCCACGGATTGGACCTCGCGGCGAAAACTAGGCATAAAAGAGAACGATCTGAGGAAGTTTCCCAGTTCGGAGATTCCCCCAAAATCCTGGATCTGGGCGTCGTCAATGCCCATGTGAGTAAGAAGGGCCTGAAAGAAGAAATACGCGTCGCGGCCTTCGACCACGAGCTGTTTGCGCTTCGTGATCTCAACAGGATTCAGCATCACCGCACCTCCATGTAGGCGTCCATCGCCACCCCCAGTGTCTCCCTGTCATAGGAAATTGCTTTGACCTCTCCTTTGATCGATTCGAGGCGGTGCAGGCGAAAATCATAATCGCTTTGCGCCTCAAAAGCCGCGTGGGCCGCGCCAATGCATTCGTAGCTGTGAGTGGTGGCGAACACCTGGACATCGAAGCGCTTCGCCGCATCCGCAATGGCGCGCCAGACCTTGGGCAAGACCGAGTGGTGCAGGCCGTTTTCGATCTCGTCAATCAACACGATGCCGCCGGCGGTCGTGGCAATCGCCAGGAGCAATGAAGCCATCCGTTGAAGCCCTTCGCCCAGAAGGGTCAATGGGAGCATTCGACCGAGTCCCACGTCGCCGTGAATGACCGGTATCTGCCCCACGGTGATTGTGCGAATTCGCGTAATGCGGGGATCGATCACACGCAAAGATACCAACAGATCATAGGGCTCAGCCACAACTTCCAGCATGCCGAGCCTCTCGGCGTCCAGAACCGCGGAGGGTTTCTCGCGAGCGCCGACATAGCTCACCGCGAACGCTCCGCCGGCGTCCGGGCTCCGAAACGGAGTCGTCTCCCATAGCTCCAACACCATGGAGATCCGACGCCCGGAAGGGTCCTCAAGCCGAGAACGAGTTCCCGTTCGCTTCTTGAGTTCGCCCTCCGATACAGCGCTTTGCTGCTGCCCGGGAAGGTCTATCGAGTTTCCATCCTCGGAAGACATCCGGAGCGCGGCAAGAAACCGATGTCCGTCCCGCAATCTTCCTTCGATCTCGATTGGGCTTGCCTCTTCAAAATCATGAAACAACGCGGCGCACATGGTTCTTTCGTACTCAAAGCGCCTTTCGAGCGGCCCGTGCGCCTCCTCTCCCCCACGCCTCAGGCCGGGATAGACCGGAAATTTCCCGGAGAAGAGGTGAATCGCTTCGAGCGCCGAGGTCTTCCCGACATTGTTCATGCCGTCGATCAGGTTCACTCTCTCCAACCGTTCAATCCGCAGGCTCTCGAAGCATCGGAAATTCCGGATTTCCAAAGACTCGAACATTCAACCCCCTCCTTCGACCGTTCCCTGGCGAGCTACCGCCTCCCTATCCATACATAGTGCAACAAACTGGGTGCTTGCACAATCAGGATCGAACTACGCCGCCAGGCGCTTGATGGCTTCCGTCAAGGAGAGAGGTGGCGCAGGCTTTCCAGCCTGTGATCCCAGGCATCCCGCGTCGCCCAGGAAACCACAAGCGGGAAAGCCTGCGCCGCTCACCGATCCGCGCTTCCTCCGTGCGGCGCGGCGGCTTTCCATCCCGCTTCCAGTTGCTTCGTCAGCTGCTCGACCAACCCCTTGTTCTCCGCCCGATTGGCGAGGTTGACGTTCTCCAGCGGATCGTCCTGGTGGTCGTAGAGCTCGTTGGCGATTAGATCGCCGGTCTTCCGATTGATCCAGTGGACAAAGCGATAGCGGTCGGTCCGCATGGCATAGCCCATCGCGTCGCCGCCGCGGGGATACTGGCTGAAGGCCGCGGTCTTCCACGGGCGGTTCGGATCGTCGAGCAACGGGGCCATGCTCGTCCCTTCGAGATGCGCGGGCTTGGCCAGGCCGGCCAGGTCGCACAACGTCGGATAGATGTCGACAAACTCGACGAGCGCGTCGGTGCGAGCGCCGGCGGTCTTCTGGCCGGGAACGCTCAGCAGGAGCGGCGCGTGGTCGGCGATCTCGTAGTTCGTGTGCTTGCACCAGAAACTGTGGTCGCCGAGTTGCCAGCCGTGGTCGCCCCACAGAACGATAACAGTGGAATCGGCCAGGCCGAGCCGGTCCAGTTCGTCGATCACCCGGCCGACCTGGGCGTCCATGTAACTGACGCTGGCGTAATACGCTTTCTTCAACTTGGCCGCATCCTCGGCGCTGACCGGCCCGGTCTTGGGCATGCCGAGGTAGGCGCGCAGTTCGCCCCACGAGGTCCAGGCGAGCGGCGGCGAATCCTTGGGCGGAAAGGGATTCGGCGCGGGCGGGATGGCCACGTTGTCATAGAGATCGAAGTACTTCTTTGGGGCGATGAACGGCAGGTGGGGACGATGGAACCCGACGGCGAGGAAGAACGATTCGTCTTTCCATTCGTTCAACGCCTGGATCGCCAGGTCCGCCAGGCCGCCGTCGCTCAGCGCGCTGTCATCGTCCGTCTCCGAAGCCTCCCACGCCGGGCCGCGCACTCGGCTTGCGGGTTTGGCCGCTTTCAGAATGATGCCCGTTTTGGGATCTTTCTCGACTTGCGGTTTGGGCGCGGGCTTGGCGGCCGCTTTTTTCTGCGCCGCCGCTTTGCCGCGTTGCGCCTGTATGGCCGCTTGGGTGTCCGCGTTCAGATAGGCGCTGGGGCTGATCGGCGGGTCCTGTTTCTGAATGGTCCACGAGGGCGGATCTTCGAGGCCGCCGTGGTAGATCTTGCCGAAATCGCGCGTCTTCCAGCCGTTTTCCTTGAACAACTGCGGCAGCGTGACGACGTCCGGCTTCTCGCGTCGGAAGTGCGTCTGCAGGTCCCAAACCTTGATGGAGTCGGGCCGGCAGCCGGTCAACAGCGAGGCGCGCGACGGGTTGCAGACGGCCTGCTGGCAATACGCGCGGTTGAACAGCATGCCCCGCCCGGCCAGTTTGTCGATGTTGGGGCTTTTGATCTCCGCGACGCCGTAGCAGCCCAGTTCAGGCCGCAAGTCGTCGACGGCGATAAAGAGGACGTTGAGTTTCTTCGCCGGCGGCGGTTCCGCGGCCCGCGCCAGGGCGCCGGACCAGGCGAGGGCGAGCGGGAGCGCGGCAGAGGCCAGCGTGGCGCGCGTCGTTGAGGAAACAACAAACAACATCGGTTCTTACTCCTTTTGAAATAGAACACATAGTTCCTATACGTCCTATGGGTCTCATAGGACTTATAGGTCTTCGAAAATGCCCGCTTTCGCCGCGCTCAGTCGCCCTGCGGCGAAAGGCCCTCGGGTTCGAACGAGGCGACGAGCGGCTCCACAGCCGGCTCGGTCGCTACGGCGGGGCCGGTGAGGAAATCCGCCTGCGCGGGGAGCAGCTCCGGCGCCTGGATTTCGCGCGTCGCCTGATCGACGGGCGCCAGTTCGGGGACCTCCCGGCCTTCGGGGGCGGCTTTCAAGTCTTTGAACCGCCGCGCGCCGGTCAGCACGTTTCGCTCCAGCGAGCCGACCGCGTCGTTGTACGCGTCGATCGCGCCGCCGAGCTGCTTGCCGAGTCTCAAAAGGTGGTTGGCGAAGACGCAGATGCGCCCGTACAGGTCGCGTCCCAGGTCGCTGATGGCCTTGGCGTTCTCGGCCAGACTCTCCTGCCGCCAGCCGTAGGCTACCGCGCGCAGCAGGGCGATCAGCGTCGTCGGCGTGGCGATCAGCACCTGCTGCTCGACGCCGGCTTCGATCAGCGACGGATCGCTCTCCAGCGCCGCCTGGAAGAAGTTCTCGCCGGGCAGGAAGAGAACGACAAACTCGGGCGAGGGGTCGAACTGGCTCCAATACGATTTCTGGCCCAGTTTCGTCACGTGCTGGCGCACCTGCCGCGCGTGGTCGGCCATCTTCGCGCGGCGCCCGTCGTCGTCCGTTTGTTGCAACGCTTCCAAATACCCCTCCAGCGGCGCCTTCGCGTCGACGACAATGGTCTTCCCCGCCGGCAGTTTGACGATCAGGTCGGGCCGCAGGCGTCGGTCTTCGGCGTCGACGCTCTGCTGTTCGAGGAAATCGCAGTAGTTGAGCATGCCGGCCATCTCGACCACGCGGCGCAACTGGATTTCGCCCCAGCGCCCCCGCGCCACCGGAGAACGCAGCGCGCGCACGAGGTTGCCGGTTTCCGAACGCAGCTGGGAGCCCGTTTCCTGCAACGTCAGGACCTGCTGGCGCAGTTCGCGGTAGGCGCCCTCGCGCGCTTCTTCCATGCGGCGAACGTTGAGATCAAACTTGTCGAGCGTCTGACGGACGGGCTTGACCATCTCTTCGATGGCCTGCTGGCGCTTCTCCAGGTCGCCTTGCGCGCCTTGCTGGAACTTCTCCAGCGCAGCCCGAGCCAGTTGCAGGAACGACTGGTTGTTGCTCTGGAGCGCCTCGGCGGAAAGGGCCTTGAACGCGTCGGCCAGGTTCGTCTTGGCCTGTTCGACCAGGGCCAGCTTTTCTTGCGTCGCTTCGCGCTCTTTCTCCAGCGTGGCGGTCAGTTCGGCGATCTGCGAGCGCACGTGGGCGTTGGCGTCCTGCAAGCCGGCGACCTGGCGTTCCTTTTCCGCCAACTTCGCCTCCAGGTCCGGAATGCGCGCGTTCTTCTCCTGCGCGGCGCTGCGCAGCTCGACTTCGGCGCTCAGTTGCGCGCGGATCTCTTCGAGCGTCGCCGCCTGGCGCTGCAATTCGCCGCGCAGTTCCTCGATCTGCCGATCCTTGCTTCCCAGGCGCTCGTCGAGCACCGCGCGATGCGCTTCGCCTTCGGCCTTGGCCTGCTCGACGGCGCGAGCGACGTGCGAGCGGAATGCGAACCAGACAACTCCGGCCCCGACGACGAGGCCCACGGCGAACGCGAGAAACACGTGCAGGGAGTCCATGACGATCCACCTCTGGCCGGCAATGAGGAAAATGGGAACCATCTTGAGTGTATCCCGGCGATGCGCGGACGCAACACAATTTCGGTCACACAATTCCGGCCATTCGTCCTGCCCCCAATCGTCCTGCCTTCAATCGGTCTGGTTGAGCGGAGAAAGACAGGCAGGACGATTTGGGGCAGGACGATTATCGGCCACCGAAGTCGCTGTTGACTTTTCGTGCTCGTGCTGGCGATCGTGCTCGTGCTCGGTCGTCTTGTTTCACGGCAACCGC
>JAPLSS010000908.1 GCA_026398515.1 Candidatus Sumerlaeota bacterium
CAGTGCTCTTCGGCGGCCACGTCGACCATGTTGACAATCTTGCCGGCGCCGCGTTCGCGCATCGACGGGGCGACGGCGCGCGCGAATAAGTAGGGGCCGCGCAGGTTGACGGCCATGTGGCGGTCCCACGAATCGACGCCGGCCTCGGGGAAGGGCGTGCGCTCGAAGACGGCGGCGTTGTTGACCAGAATGTCGATGGGCCCCAGAGCGGCGGCGGCTTCGTCCACGGCGCGGCGCACTTCATCTTCCTTTGTTTGATCGGCGTGGACGGCGCAGGCCTCGGCGCCCGACGCGCGCAGTTCCGCGACCGTGCGCAGCGCGTCTTCGCGCGACTGGCGATAGTGCACGGCGACACGCGCGCCGCGGTGGGCCAAGGCGATCGCAATGGCCTTGCCCAGCCGCCGGGCGCCGCCGGTGACCAACGCTGTTCGGCCGGACGCGTTCATGGCTCGGCGGCCTCCTCGTTGGCGGCGCCGGCGCCAGGGGTCTCTTCGACGGCGTCCGCCGGTTCCGGGGCGGCCGGCAAGGGCTCCTCCTCGGGAAGGATAACCCCGGCTTCCGGCGGAGACGGAGAGGCGGGGCGTGACGCGCGAGGCCGCCGGGCGCTTGGCGGCAGCAATTCGTCCAGCGCGGGACTGTCGGGAGCCAGTTCGCGAATGGCGGCGATCTCTTCCTTCAGGCCGTCTTCCCGACCCAACGCCTGATACGCCTTCGCCAGGCCGATGGACAACGCCAGGTTTTCCTCTTTGGTCAGGGTATTCCCCCGGCGCGCTTCGAGGAAGCGCTCGACCGCCAATTGGCGCTCGCCCGCCTTGAGAAGCGCCATGCCGTGGCTGTACAGGCCGAACGCGCGAGCGTGCTGCGCGCGCGGGTCGTTGGGGGCGCCTGCCAGCAACGCATCGAGACGCGGGCGATTCAGATCCCACAGCGAGGCCGGGTCGATCCGGTTGACGCCGCTGCGAGGGTCGTAGCCGAAGGGACGCCCCTCGGCCGCTTCGAATTGGAAAAGGTACAAATCCGAGCCAAGGCGGCGTTGCGGCCGAAAGTCCTTTAGCCAATAGAAGCGATAGTCTTGGAGGCCGAACAGGGCGGGGGTCTGCAAATCGCCCAACCCAACGACGTAGACGCCGGGCGACGGGAAGTAGATCTCTTCGGGCTTCTCGGCCAGGTTTCGCACGCCTCGCCCGAGGAGCTCGGCGGGTTGCCCGAGGCTGGGCAGGTAGACCGTGGCGCCGTCGGCCCGCGCTTCGCTCAGCGCGTCGCGCAGCGCCGGCACGTCGCGTCCGCGATCGCCGTTCCAGGCGTCGAACCGGCGAGAGACTCCATCGCATCCGCCTCCCATGAAATTCCCATACGCCAGGTAATCGGGCGAGGCGCGCCAGGCGCTGACGATCAGCCACAGCAGGCCGGCCGCCCCGGCGACGACGTGGGGCGCATGGGGAAACAGAGGAGTTTGGAAGATCGCGCCCGCCAGGATAAACAGGATCGGATAAACCAGCAGCAGTTCGTTGAGATGGCCCGTGCGGCCGGCGGCCATCGCCCCGATTAGCGTCAAGGCGCCCGCCGCGATCAGGTAGCTGGCATCGTAGAACCGCCCGCGGCGGACGCAGCCGAACCCCAGCAACGCGGCGATGAGCGCGGGAACGGGCGTGCGGAACCAGAACGCCCAGAACGGCGCGAAGACGAAGCCGCCGAGGCTGTACTCGCCGTCGAAAAACACGGGGCGCCCTCCCGCGCCGCCCGACATGGCGGCGCGCAGACCATCGAAATACCAGTCAGGCGAAAACTCAAATCCCCGGATCGCCGAGAGGAACAGCCAACCGACACCCAGGCAGATCGCCAACGCCGCGACATAGTTCCACACCGTCAGCGCCCACAAAGCGCGCGGTTCGACGCGATCGCCGGGATCGAACAGCGGATAGTAGCCTTCGCCGAAAAAGACCCCCAACAAGCTGAGGCCGGCCAGCAGAACGAACGTTCCGGCGCCCAAATAGCGCGAAGCCGCCGCGCCGGCCGCCGCCAACGCGACCAACAGAACGCGGGTCAGGCTCGGGTCGCGATGCGAACGCCAGAACCAGTACAAAGCGTAGAACGCCAAGGTGGAGGCCGCCATGTCGGCCGTCGCCAGCGAGGCGAATCCCAGCATGGCCGGGCTGAAGACGAAGAAGGCAAGCGAGAACAGGCCCCCAAACGGCCCCCACAGGCGCGCCGACCAACGAAAGACCCCCAAGCCCATCGCCCCCGCGAACAAGAGCGAGACCCAGCGCGCCGCATACAGGCGCTGGCGTCCGTAGACGCCGGAAAGGATCTCGCCGCCGATGGCCAGGGCGTCTCTGTCTTTCACCCCAGCCAGCGATTGCGGCGGCGTGGCGCTCGAAACCTGAACCGGCGCCGCCAAGAGGAACCGACCGAACGGAGGCTCTTTGGCGTTGAGGGTGGAATCGCCCGTTTTTCGAAACGCCCAGCCCGCGCCGATCTGCTCCAACTCCGCGAAGCCCGCGCTCTTGGCGGGGAACACCAGGCGGGCGGCGATGGCAAAACCCACGAGCAACGCCGCGACCACGCCCCACGCGGCGAGGACGAATGCCGGACTCTCTTCGCGCGATTCTTCCCACATGGCTCGGTCGCGTTATGGCGAGGAATAGGGCCGAGCGCCCCGCGGAGCGATCTCGGACGGCCTTATGGCGATTCGATTTGCCGTACCTAAGCAAAGGTTTGGGCAAAGGGAAAGAAAAACCGTGCGCGTGGCGCAGGCTTTCCCGCCTGTGATCGGCGCCCACTCGCGCTTCCACGACACCCAGACTGGAAAGCCACAGGCGTTTGATGGTCTCCGGCCTTTCTCGGATCGAAAACAGAGGCTTGATTGACAGCCAATCGGCCAACCGGAGTGGGCCAGAGTCGACCGCGGGGTTTAGCCTGCTTCAGCGGGCTAAACCCTCGAACCCCTCCGGCTGGATAGCCTGCGCCACATGAAGCATCCCATCTTCATTCGGGAAGACGGGAATACCCTTTGACGGTTTGTGGGATCAAATCATAATGGGCGCTGGCGTGGGGCGCGGCCGGCCTCACGATTCTTTTTCGTGCTCGTGCTCGTAATCGTGCTCGGTCGTTTCCCTGTCTCTCACCGCCGATTGCGAGCACGAACACGAGCGCGAGCACGAGACAGGGATGCACACTCTTCCCGAACTGATCGCCGATTTGAGACGGATGGGCGTCGAGCCAGGCGACACGCTCATCGTTCACAGCTCCTTCAAATCCATTGGCGGGGTCGAGGGCGGCCCGGCGACGGTCGTCGAGGCGCTGAAAACGGCGGTCGGGCGCGAAGGCCTGCTGGCGCTGCCGGTGTTCACTTTTGGGCGATTCGAAACCTTCTCCGCCGCCGCTTCGCCTTCGCAAACCGGGGCCGTCACCGAGGTCTTTCGTCGTTCGGAGGGCGTCGTGCGCAGCCCCCATCCCACGCATTCGATGGCCTTGTGGGGCGCGGACGCGGAGGAAATCGCCCAGGCGCATGAGGACACGGCGGGGCTGGATGTCGGATCGCCGTACGACCTGGCCGCCCGCCGACCGCGCGCCCGGCAGTTGATGATCGGCGTGCGCGCGACGGTCAACTCGTACATTCACGTCTGCGAAGCGATTCTCGGCCTGCCCTACATCGGGAAGGTGTATTGGTACGGGAAAATCCGCACCTACGAAATCGTGCACCCCGATGGCTGGCGCGAAACGCGGGTCAACTTGCGCGCGCCCGGATGCTCCAAGGGGTTCGGCGCCGTGGACGAGGAGATGAAGCGGCGCGGCACACTGCGATGGGAAAGACTCGGCGACGCGGAATGCCAGATTCTGAATCCCGCCGACGTCCTGGACGCCGTCCGCGCGCTTACTCGACGCGACCCGGCCGCGCTCCTCTGCCCGGACCTCAAGTGCGGCTTCTGCCCCGAAGCGCGGCGCGCCGCCAGACTCGCGGCGCGATAGGTATGAAAGGGGGCGTTTCGCCTTGTGGGTTTGAGAGACTGCTTGTGGCGCCGGGATGGGCGCGCGCCAAAATCCTGCTGCGCGAAGCGCTTTGGAGTGCGTGCGGCTTGCCGCCGCTTTTCTGTCAGATCCCGTGTTCTGTCCAGTCGGAACAAAAGCGGCGGCAAGCCGCACGCGCTCCAAAGCGCTTCGCCCACTGACCCCTGATTCCAGCCCGCGGGAATGTGCGCTGCGAAACACCCCCATCCGAATGCTCCACCGTTTTTTCCGTTCGATGACGATCCGATAATCTAAGAAACCGCCTTCTCGCGCGTCTTTATCCTTGAAACACGGCCTGACGGGGCCAGCGGCCCGGGGGCGATCCGAATGACGGAACCGGCGCTCATGCAGTCCGCGCCCACGGAAAACGACTTCGGCGCCACCGACGAACACTTCCGCCTCGCCGCCCTGGCCGCCCAGTTCGCCGAGATCCTGCGCCACAGTTATTGGGCCAAAGACATCCCGATGAGCCAGGTTGCCTCGCTCCTCAAGGATGCATTCGGCGCCACTTCCGCCGATCCCCAGGTCCGCGACCTTGCTCAACTCGTCGCCAAAGCCCAACATCTCCTCGAGGCCCAGAAACCCTGTGAACCCGCCCCCGCCGAAGAACGAGCCTCCGGCCCGCGCGACACCGCCCCGCGCATCCCCATGCGGCCGTGAGGGAAGAATGACAGGACGATGGTTGGCGGGACGATGCCCTCGATCGAACGCGCCGTCTGATTATCGCGCGGCGAGGCAGAATCCTATGCGGTGAGGGGAATGAGCCGGTAAACGCGGGACAGTCTGCCCGCGGTTTGGAGATCGTTGCGTCGCAACGTCTCGCGCACCTCATCCAACTTCCCGGCGTCCTCCAAGCATAAATAAGGCGACCAGCCTTCCCCCGTATCGAGCAATTCGACCGCGACCTCGGCGACGTATTCGCCTTCATGCACGAGCTTCACGCTGGGTCTCTTGGTCATGTTCGTCTCCTCAGAAAGTCCCTGTGCCAACGCGCTGGATCCGGTCTGGCCGAAACCACCACTTCCTGACGCGCGACCAACTGTCGGATCCGGTCCAGCGTATCGCTCATGGTCTCAGTATATTCGACCAACGACCGGGAGTTCAACGGGGAAACGGATGAAGAGTAGGCCAGCCTTGCCGAGGCTGGCCTCGTCGTTCGAGCAGGCGTTGAGTCCGCCCCGGCAGGCAGGACCTACTCAAATCCCTGAAGGAACCAAACGAATCCTGTTCCGGCGGCGTCCTATATGACAAGTCATGGCTGCCTTCGGGTTGTGGTCAATCTCAAGAACTTTATCAAGAGGAAACCGGAACAATGAAATCCGCGACGCGAAGACCGCTCGTCCTATCCAGCCTTTCCGTAGTTTTTTCGCTGTTCTGCATAGCCGCTTCGGCGATGGTGTCGGTTCACGAGGGCAACGATCCTGTGCCAAATATGGGCTGGCCGAACGGGGCCGAGGCGGTGGCCAATCTGCCGGAGCGCCTCGGTTTTACCGATGGCCCGCGCGGCGGGGAGTTCTGTTTCAGCTATCGCTGCAAGAACACCGCCCAGTTCAATGAAGCCCTTCAAAAGTTCGCCGCCATCCGTCTTCCCCGGACGGGAAGAGGGATGTACACCTCCGTTACGGGGGAAGATTTTCGCCTTTCGGAGGACAGGCCGCTCTTGCTGGTGGTTTGCGACCGGGCCCGGAAGTCGTCGGGGGTATACAGCCTGATCGACCGTAGAAAAGAGGCTGAGGTCGACTGGACGTTCACCATTTGGATGCCTGGATCCTATGATCAATGGTTTAACGATCACGCGCACCCCTCCTCCTGGGATCAGACAAACTCGCGACGGCCGGTCCCGCCGCCCCAGATCGACGTGCTCGTCGGCGACGATGGCCCGATCCGCTGGAAGGACGTCAAGGTTCCTGACAATGTCCAAATAATCGACCTGCGCGCGGAGTCGGCGCCGATGGATGTCAAGAATGGCGGCGCGATCCGGGGCCGTGTGTTCGACATGGTCACCTACCAGACCATCGCCGCGGCTACGGTCGTTCTGATGCGACCCCCAAAAAAGGCGGGGGACGAGAGCAAGGAGACGGCTTCGACGCGGACCGGCGACGACGGGCGCTTCGAGTTGTCGGGCATCCCGGCGGGGTATTACGAGGTCCAAATCTCCGCCGAGGGCTACGCGGAACGCATGGCAGCCTACTTCAACAACCGAAGTGGGCATTCGTTGCTGGATTTCGACGCGCTGATCAACCGGGCCGCCTCGTTGAAAGGCGTCGTGGTGGACGACAAGGGAGAGCCGATTGCTGACGTCCAGGTCGGCCCCGCCGAGGCCTTTGGGACGGACGGGCGTGGCTATTCGTGCGCCCCGAAGCCCTCGACGACGACGGACGCGCAGGGCGTCTTCGAACTGGCGGATTTGCCCGAGGGATACGTGATCCTGCGTTGCCAGGCACCCTCGCTTCATCAACAGACATCCCTCTTCGACCTCTACAACGTGTCGGCCGGTCCGCCTCAAACGCCGCCGGAGTTCCGCCGGATCGCCCCCCAGGAGATCAGGATCGTCATGACCGGCACGGGAGTCGTCCGCGGCAAGGTGATCGGCCCCGATGGCAAGCCCCCTACGCGGCAGTTCATCGTGGAAATGGAGCCGAAAGGCGGCTCGAAGATCGGCTCCTGGGGCGGCTCGATGCAATGCCAGAAGGACGGGGCCTTTGAGTTCACCGGCGCGCCCCCGGGCGAATACGTCCTCATCGCCCACCCAAATCCGATGAAGGAGGGCGAGTCCTCGGAGCCGAAAGCGGTGACCGTGAAGGCCGGCGGGGTGGAGGAGGTTACGATCGAGTGCCAGTCCGCCCGCTGAGACTCGGAATCCACGCGAAAAGTCAGTAAATCGTACTGCCCCGAATCGTCCTGCCTGAGTGGTTTCCACGGAAAGACTATTGGCAGGACGATTGGGGGCAGGACGATTGGCGTTCGGAATACGCGGTGAGAGGAATGAGACGATAGACGCGCGAGAGCCGTCCGGCGGTCTGGAAATCGCCGCGCCGCAACGTTTTGCGAACCTCATCCAGCTCAAGTAGGTCTGTTCTGCCGGAGTGGACTCAAGCCCCCCTCGGCAAGGGCGGCCTACATTTTCTCCATCGCCAGATACAGCGCCTGGATGCCGAGGTTGTCGCCGCCGAGGTCGACGACCTTTTGATACAGGTCGCGCGCCAGCTCGAGGCAGGGAGTCGGCAGGTTCATTTTCTTCGCCTCGGCCAGGGCGATGTCCATGTCCTTGATGAAGTGGCGCACGTAGAAGCCGGGGTTGAAGTCGCCGCGCAGGATGCGGGGGCCATAGTTGACCAGGCTCCAGCTCGACGCCGCGCCCGAGCCGACCGATTCGATCATCCTCGCCGGATCGAGGCCGGCCTTCTTGGCGTACAGGAGCGCCTCGACCACGCCCATCATCGTCGCGGCGACGTTCATCTGGTTGCACATCTTGGCGTGTTGTCCGGCGCCGGGGCCGTCGTGATGGACAATCTGCTTGCCCATAATCTCGAAGAAGGGGCGCGCCGCGGCGAAGGCTTCGGCGTCGCCGCCGACCATGATGGAAAGGCGGGCTTCGCGGGCGCCGATGTCGCCGCCGGACACCGGGGCGTCCAGGGCGCGCAAGCCGCGCGCCTCGGCGGCGCGGGCGATGTCGGCGGCCAGCGTCGGCTCGGAGGTCGTCATGTCGACGAGCAGCGCGCCCGGCTTGGCGCGTTCGACGATCCCGCCCTGGCCAAGGTAGACTTCGCGCACGTCGTGGGGAAAGCCGACCATGGTGAAAACGGCGTCCGCCCGAGCCGCCGCTTCGCCCGCGCCGGAGGCCCATTGCGCGCCCGCGCGCAGAAGGTCGTCGGCTTTGTCTTTCGTGCGATTGTGAACGATCAGTCGCCAGCCGGCCTTCTGGAGGTGGCCGGCCATGCTGCGGCCCATGACCCCCGTGCCGATCCAGGCGACGAGGCTGTGGTCTTTGGCGAGGCGCATGGGGCGAGGCCTCCGTGGTTGAAGTTCGTGGACGAAATGGACGAGATGGACGCAATGGACCTGTCTGACCTGTCCACTGCGTCCACCTCGTCCATTTCGTCCACTCCGTCGATTGCAGCCTACCTGTCTGGCGGCGCCGCCGCAAATCCCTTTTGACAGTCGCTCACGGCGATCTGCTATACTCTCCGATAAGCAGGCCAACGTGGGCGCGCGCTAAGAAGGCGGGCGTCCGAAGCGGAGGAACTTGCCGTGGCGCGATTGGTCGTCAGTTC
Source organism: Candidatus Sumerlaeota bacterium (assembly GCA_026398515.1). Lineage (GTDB taxonomy): Bacteria > Sumerlaeota > Sumerlaeia > JAPLSS01 > JAPLSS01 > JAPLSS01. The sequence goes on from JAPLSS010000908.1 coordinate 8,283, forward strand.
GGGGCCCGACGAGGGGTTGGTCTATTCCCTCGTGCCCGGCGTGTTGACGATTGGGCGTTCGCCGGACAACGCCATCCAGGTCGTGGACAAGAAGTCCTCGCGGCAGCACGCCGAGCTGCGCGTGGAAAACGGCGCGGTCACGCTACGCGATCTGGGGAGCAAGAACGGCACGCTGCTCAACGGCGACAAGCTGCAGGGAGAGGTCCGCCTGCACAGCGGCGACAAGATCCTGATCGGCGAGACGACGCTGGTCTTCGAGCGCAGCGCCGACGAAGCCCCGTGCGACGAAAGCACGTCGAAATCCGTGCGCCTGGTGGCGGACCTGCCGTGGGGCCATGAGAAGGGGACGATGGCCGCCGGCGTGCGAAAGCCCGCGGCCGCCGCGGCCGCGACCGCCCCCGTTCCCGCCGAATCGGTCAAGGACGCCACGCGGCGCCTTCAGATCATCTGCCAGATCTCCGACGCGATCCGAACGACCTACGAGGTCGATCCCCTGCTGGACATCGTGATGGAGTCGTTGTTCTCGCTGTTGGGGCCGGACCGCGCCTTCATCCTGTTGTATGACGAGACCTCCACGACGCTCGTGCCCCGCGCCACGCGGCTGCGCGAGCCGGAGGGCGAGGACATCGCCGTCAGCCGCGTCATCATCGACCACTGCCTGCAGGACCGCGTGTCGGTGCTGGTCTCCGACGCGCTGTCGGACGTGCGGTTCAAAGCCTCGAAAAGCATCCACATCCAGAAGATCCGCTCGGCCATCTGCGCGCCCATGATCTGCCAAGACGACGTCATGGGCGTCATCTACTTCGACACGAAGAACCGGCCGGCGGCGTACGACCAGGCGGAACTGGAATTCGCCACGAGCCTCGCCAACCAGACGGCCATGGCGCTGGCGAATATCCGCCTGCAGGAGCGCGCGATCAAACAGCGCACGCTGGAGCGCGAAATGGAGATCGCGCGCGACATCCAGACGCGCCTCCTGCCGCGCTCGATGCCCAAAACCGAGGATTTCGAGTTCGCCGCCATCAGCGTGCCCGCCCAGAAGGTCGGCGGCGATTATTACGATCTGTTGCAGCTGCCCGATGGACGAATCGGCGTGGCCATCGCCGACGTCTCGGGCAAGGGCGTGCCGGCGGCGATTCTGATCGCCTCGGTGCGTTCGGCGCTTCAGGCCGAAGGCCCGCGGACCGACGCCTCGGCGGCGGAGGTTCTGGAGCATCTGAACGACCTGGTCTACCACGACACGGCGGTGAATATGTTTGTGACCATGGTCTATGGGATCTTAAACCCCAAGACGCGCGTGTTCGAATACGCCAACGCCGGGCACCCCTACCCGCTGCTGTTCGCGCCGGACGGGGGCCTGACCGAGCTGGAGACGGGCGGATGCTTCCTGGGCATCAGCCCCAAGATGGCGTACGTCAAAGGCCTGGCCGTTCTGCCGCCCGGCGGAACGCTCTTGCTCTATAGCGACGGGGTCAGCGACACCCTGTCGCCCGCCGGGGAGTTGTACGGGCGGAAACGCCTGGTGGAGTTGGTTCGCGCCAACCTGCATCTGTCGGCCCGCGAATTGCGCGATCTGATCTACCACGACACGCAGCAATTCCAGAAGGACGCCGAGCAATTCGACGACATCTCGGTCGTGGTGATCCGCAACACGGAAGCGGCGGGGTGAGCGGTGGCCGCTAAGATCCAATTCTCCATCTCTCCCGAAAATGAGGTTCGGAGTGCGACCTTCAGGTCGTACAAGATGTCCGAAACCGCCACGACCTAAAGGTCGCACCCCGGACCTCATTTTCGGGTTTTTCTGGGTGGCCCGCAGGGCCATGGCCGGCTGCTCTTAGGATGCGTTGGAGTTTGGAGCGACGCCTTTAGGCGTTGAGCTGCAACGGCTGAAGCCGTTACTCCGAACTCGTGGGGTTTTCGTTGCGTTGGCGGGCAGTTTCATGGAATGAAGGAACAGTGATAGGAGCGCGGTATAGGAGGCGAAGGGAATGCGGGGAGTTGCGATGGCGCGGAGGCTTTTGATTGCGTGGGCCGCCATGGCCGTGTTGGTGTTGGCGTCGGGGTGCGCGACGCTGGTGAGCGACCAGCAGGAGATCGAACTGGGCGCCCAGTATCGCCAGCAGTTGGCCAAAGAGGTCGCGCTCGACCGCGACCCCGGCGACCTCGGCTACGTAAACGCGTTGGGGCAGTCGCTGGTTCGCGCCGCCCCGGCTCAGCGCCCCGGAATGCCGTTCACCTTCGACATCGTCCAGGACCGGAGCCTGAACGCTTTCGCCATTCCGGGCGGCCACGTTTACGTCAACAGCGGCACGATCAGGGCGGCCTCGAACGAGTCGGAATTGGCCGCGGTGATGGCGCATGAGATCGGCCACGTCGTGGGAATGCACCACAAGGAAACCATCGGACGCGAACTGGGCCTCAACATGGTCAACGAGTTGATCCTCGGCGCGGCGGGGCAGAGCGGCGACGGGGCGGGAGCGGCCGCCGGGCAGCCGAGCGCCGGCGCGCAAAGCGCGGTTCTGCTGACCCAGGTGGTGGAAAAGGGCGTGCTGCTCAAGTTCAGCCGCGATCAGGAATACCAAGCCGACGATCTGGCCATTCCGACGCTCATCCGCGCCGGCTATGATCCAAACGGCCTGGTCACGTTTTTCGACAAGCTCATGGCGCAAGGAGGCGGCGGGGGCGGCGGCAAGGTCTTCGAGATGTTCTCGAGCCACCCCCTGACGGAGGAGCGCATCCAGCGGGCGCGCGCGACGATCGCCCAGTATCCGCGCAACCCCAACGCCAAGCGCGATGCGCCGGCGTTTCAGGCGCTCAAGGCGCGGGTGTATTGAAGGCGGACAGGATCAACAAGATGGAAGGGATGGATGGGGAACGACATGGGGCCATCCAACCCCATAAATCCTGTTCATCCCGTCCAAGAAACCTGCCATTATCCATCCCATGAACGTTCGCACCGAACGACAAGGCGGCGGGGTGATCCTGGCGCCCGAGGGGCGGCTCGACGCGGAGAGCGCGTCGGAGTTCCTCGCGGCCGTGGAGCGGGAACTGCGCCGGGGCGAAAAGGAGCAACTGCGTGTCGACGTCGGCGGCCTGGAGTACATCGACTCGGCCGGCGCGGCGGTCCTCATCGAAGGCTATCATCGCGCGAAGGAGCGCGGGCGGGGCTACACGCTGCGCAATCTGACCGACGACGTGCGGCGCATCTTCGCGCTGACCGAAGGGGCGGCGATGCTCAATCCGCCGCCGCCGGCGGAGCGCAAAGGTCCGAACGTCGTCGTCTGGATCGGCCAGCTCGTCGTCGGCGCCTGCTTCAGTGGGTTGGAATACATGCGGTTGGCCGGTCAGACGCTGTCCATCATCGCGCGGGCGCCGTTCGGGCTGCGCCGGGCGATTCGCTGGAATCTCACGTGGCTCTACATGGAGCGAACGGGGTGGGACGCCATCCCCATCGTCGCCACCATCGCCCTGCTGACGGGGACGGTGCTGGCGCTGCAATCGGCTGTCTATTTGCAGCAATACAGCGCGGCGATCTACGTGGCCGACCTGGTGGGCATATCGATGACGCGCGAGATGGGGCCGCTGCTCACCGCGGTCATCGTCGCCGGGCGCAGCGGGTCGGCGTTCGCCGCCGAGATCGGCACGATGAAGGTGAACGAAGAGATCGACGCGTTGCGAACGATGGGCCTCTCCCCCATCGGCTACCTGGTCGTGCCGAAGTTCGTCGCGCTGACCCTGATGATGCCCTGCCTGGTCATCCTGGCCAATTCGGTCGGCATTCTCGGGGGCTTTCTGATCGGCATCACCAGCATGGACCAGGCGCCCAACGTCTACTTGCAGGAGACGATCCTCGCGCTCCACGTCAAGGACGTGGTCACTGGGTTGATCAAGTCGGTGGTCTTCGCGATGCTGATCGCGGCCACCGGCTGTTACCGCGGCTTCGAGGTCGAAGGCGGGGCCGATGGCGTGGGGCGCAAGACGACCTCGGCGGTCGTCACCGCCATTTTCCTGGTGATCGTGGCCGACGCAGTGTTCACGGCGTTGTTCTACATGCTGGAGAGAACGTAGGCGACACGGATGGCAAACCAGGGCGATCCCATCATCCTCGTTGAGAACCTGGTCACCCATTACGGGGATCGAAAGATCCTGGATGGCGTGTCGATGGAGGTGCGCCGCGGCGAGGTGTTCGTCGTCCTGGGAACGAGCGGCTGCGGCAAGAGCACGCTGATTCGCCATCTGCTCCGCCTGAATGTCGCGACGTCGGGGCGCATCGTCATCGATGGAGTCGACGTGACCCGAGCCAGCGAAGCGCAGATGCAGGCCGTGCGGCGGAAGATCGGGATGCTGTTCCAGGGCGGCGCGCTGTTCAGTTCGATGACACTCGCCGAGAACATCGGTCTGGCGCTGCAGGAATACACGGACCTCGACGAGAAGACGATCCGCTCGCTGGCCACCATCAAACTGGGGATGGTCAACCTGGCGGGCGCGGAGGACCTTTTTCCGGCGGAACTGAGCGGCGGCATGCGCAAACGCGGGGCGTTGGCGCGGGCGATGGCGCTCGATCCGGAGATCCTGTTCTTCGACGAGCCGTCGGCGGGGCTGGACCCGATCACTTCGGCCGAACTCGACACGTTGATTCTGAAAATCAACGCCACGCTGGGAACGACGATCGTGCTGGTGACGCATGAACTGAGCAGCATCATGGCGGTGGCGCAGCGGGCGCTCCTGCTGGAGCAGGGCCGCGTCGTGGCTTCCGGCACGATCGACGAGATTCGCCAAAGCGGCGTCCCGCTCGCGCAACGGTTCTTCGAACGCCGAGCGAGAAGCGAATCCGTCGAGTCGGGATTGGGCGAGTTGCAGGCGATTGTGGAGGATTGATCATGGCTCGCGTCAGTCAGACAACCTACTTCCGTGTCGGTCTGTTCGCCCTGGCCGCGGTGGCGATGCTGGTGGCCACGATGGCGTGGCTCGGCTTGTTCGGCGTGGGCGCCAAGCCGCATCGCTACTACGTTCGGTTCGCCGGGTCCGTCGTTGGGCTGCGCGAGCGCGCGTCCCAGGTGCTCTATCGGGGCGTGCCGGTGGGCACGGTGGCGGAGATCCACGTCGATTCGCATAGTCCCGAATGGATCACCGTGGGGCTCGACATTCGGCCGGAGTTCACTCCGAAGGCCGATATGACGCCGGACATCATCATCACCAACCTCACCGGCATTCGCGACCTGGAGCTGGAAGGCGGGACGCGCGAATCGCCGGACCTTCCGCCCGGCGGGACGATCACCGGAATCCGGACGTCTTTCGAGGAAATCGGCACGGTGGCCCAGGACCTGGGCGCCCAGACGTCGTCGATGCTCCAGGACATCTCGTCGCTGCTCAATGAAGAGAATCGCAAGCGGTTCGCTTCGCTCCTGGCGCATGTGGACGAGCTGACGACGGGCTCCCTAGCGCTGCCGGCGGAAACAAAGGAAAGCCTACAGGCCGCACGGGAGGCGATTGAGACGCTGGAGCGCGTGGCGAATCGCGGCGGCGACGACCTGTCGGAGACCCTGGCCGCGGCGCGCCGCCGGTTCGAGGACCCGCGGGTGGAGGAGGCCATTAAGGCGTCCAGCCAACTGGTCGACCGGCTGAACGCGCTGGTGGGGAGCATCTCGCAGGCCGTGGGGAAGGAAGACCTGGCCCACACGGTGAAATCGGCGGACGAACTGGTGCGCGCGTTGGCCGATCTGGCGCGAACCGCGAATGGAATCCTGACGGAGAACCGGGCGGAAGTCCGGCGGATCGTCAGCAACCTGCCATTGAGCAGCGAAAACCTGCGCGAAACGTCGCTGGCGCTGCGCAACAACCCCTCGGCGCTGGTCCGCTCCGCCCCCGCCCCCGAGCGCGGGCGGTAATGAGCGGCGCCGGCGACAGCAGCGCCGGCTGTCCAGCCGGCAGTATAGTAACGCCGGTTGTCTAATCGGCAGCCTTCGGCCTGGCCTCCGCGCCGCGAAACGAATTGCCGGCTGGGCAGCCGGTGCGACGTATGGCCTTGACAGCACGGCAATCTTTCGTTATCTTTCTTACGTAAGATAAGGAGGAAAGTCATGGACAAGGTCCTTTCCGCACGGCTCGACGAATCGGTGGTCAACCGCATCGGCTCGCTCGCCCAACGCTTGCACACGTCCAAAAAGAAGATCATCGAGACCGCGATCACCGAATACGCGGCCAGAGTGGACGAGGACAATGAAATGGACGTGTTCAGGAAATCATGGGGCGCGTGGCATCGCAAGGAATCGGCCGCGCAGATTGTAGAGCAAATACGGAAGGAGTTCGAGGATTCGATGATGAGGCATCATCGATGAGAGCCTATCTCGACGCGGATGTCTTGATCTGGCACCTTCGACGCGCGCCCAGAGCGCTCGACTTTTTCGAGCGCCTTCGGTCTGAGCAGCGATACGAGCTGTGGACAGGCGCGATGCAGCGGGCGGAGGTCCTGTTCTTCACCAAACCCGATGAAGAACGCGCGACCTTGCCCTTCATGTCGCAGTTGAGAACCGCTCCCGTCGACCAGCGGATCGTTGACAAGGCGGCCGTTCTGTTTCGGCGATGGCGTTCCAGTCATGGGATAGGAATCAACGACGCCCTTCTTGCCGCAACGGCAATGGAGACCGGAGGACGAATCTTCACCCTCAACGTGAAGCGCTATCCCATGCCCGACGTCCTGGTCGAAAGCGCGTGGTAGCGCCGGCTGTCCAGCCGGTGATTTTGGGTCTGGCGTCCACGTTTGGCATTGAATCATCGGCTGGACAGCCGGCGCTGCTCTTGAAGCATGACCACAGGGATCCGGTTTTGACCCCCTCGTTGAAAATCCCCACTCTTTCCGAAGCGCGCGCGTTGCTCGAAGCCGCCGCGCGGCGCGAGGGCGGACGCTGGGTCGGCCACTCGCGGCGCACGGGCGAGGCGGCGCGGCTCCTGGCCCAGGCGCATCCGTCGCTCGATCCCGAAGCCGCCGAAACGCTCGGCTTGCTCCACGACATCGGCCGCGGAGAGGCGCCCGGCAGTTTTCGCCATACCCTCGAGGGCTATCGGCTGCTCAAGGGCCGGGGGTGGGACGACGCGGCGCGCGTCTGCCTCACCCACTCCTTTCCCGCTAAAGATTTCAGCCAACTCGATGCCGCCGAAGATCTCACGGAGGAAGACCGGCGGTTTGTCCGCAAGTTCATCGAGCCGTGCGAAGACACGGACTACGACCGGTTGATCCAACTGTGCGACGCGCTGGCGCAGGCGGCGGGATTCTGCCTGCTGGAGAAGCGCTTCGTGGACATCGCCCTGCGCTATGCCCCATCCCCGGCGAGTTTCGCCAAATGGCGCGCCGTCCTCGAATTGCGCGACGCCTTCAGCCGCGCCATCGGCCGCTCGGTTTACGACCTGCTGCCCGGCATCGTGGAGAATACGTTTCGGCTGACGAAGCCGACGGCCGATTGAACACCCAGCGTTCACCACGAAGGCACAAAGGCGCGAAGGGAAGAACTCCTCTGTGCCTTCGCGTCTTTGTGGCGAATCCCTGTCGTTCAATCGACAATCGGCAATTGCATTCCGGGCGAATTTCATTGACTTGGTTGAATGGTTTGGGCGAAAAGTAGCATGAGGCGAGATGGATTGAGTCGCTGACTGTTGAACCGGTCCCGCTCCCCGTCCCATGATCATCCTAACCCGCCGCGCTCTTTTCTTTTTCTTCGCCCTGTTGTCCATCGCGTTGGCGCCGTTTGTGTTCATCCTGTTCGCTCCCCTGCCGATCAGCCGCGAGTTGGTTCCCGTGATCATCGCCGCCGAGGCGATGATCTATGTGCTGTTCACGATGATCGGGAATACGCGCGCGGGGTGGGATACGGCCGTGGGGGTGGCGGCGCTGCTGGCCATATTGCGGGCGGCGTTGAACCTGCCGGGCGCGATGATTCTGGCCGCTACGCCGCAATGGCCGGGGACGTTTGAAAGCGCCTGGATCAACCTGCACGTCTGCAACCCTCTTTCGCTCCTCTTGCAGATGCTTTTGCTGCTGCTCCTGGCGCCGTATCTTCTACGCGGCGTGTTCCCCCGGCTGTTGACCCCGGAGGCCGCCGCCGCGATCCTCGACCCGCCGCGCCCGGCGATCATGGAGGCGCCCGCGCGGGAGCACGGCGGCCTGTCCAGCCCCGCCGGCGGCTTTGTGCAGGTCTTCTCCTACCAAGAGCTGACGGAGTCGATGCGGAAGATCGCGGGGCTGAAGGGCTTCCTGATCTACGATTCGGAAGGGCTGCCCGTCTGGGCGCAGTTCGACATGGACCTGTCAGCCAATGCGGCGGCGGCGTACTCCAACCAGGCGCTGGCCGAAGCGCGCGCCTGGATCGAGCGGCTGTATCTGCGCGACCTGGAGATGGCGCTGGTGACCGTCAGCGGGCTGATTTTGTGCAATCTGATGATCACGCGGCACGAGCGGCTGCTGTTGTTGTTTTCGCGCGATGTCTCGATTCGCGAAACGATGACGCGCATCGAGCGGGCGCGCCTGATGATTTCGGAACTCCTGCGGCTGCGCAGTTCGATGGACGGATGAGGAGAGCCCTGGCGCAGGGACGGAAACGAGCATCCCGGACGGAGGCCCATGCAAGAAACTCTGGAGCAACTCAATCAAACCCCCGGCGTGTTGGGCAGCCTGATCGTCGGCGAGGACGGGATCATCGTCCACGCCCACGCGCCCGGGTTGGACGCCGACACAGTCGGCGCCATCGCGTCGGCCATTCTGAACACGGTCAAAAAGTCCATCCCCCGAATGGGCGCCGGCGCCTTCCGCGGCCTGATGATCGAGACGGTGGAGAAGAAGATGCTCTGCCACCCCACGCGGCTGGGCTATCTGGTGACGGTGGCCGCGGGCCCGGCCACCCTTGGGCTGCTGCGGATGGAGATCGCCACGGCCGTGTATCGCCTCAATTCACTGAAGATTACGTCGTAGGGCGCGGCGGACGGGACCGAGAATCGCGCCCGTTGAAATCATCTGTAGAATAGCTCAGAAAATGACGATAAACAGACGAGAGGCGTCCTGGAGCGACTCCCGCGCGGGCTGAGGCGCGCGCGCGCCTGTTTCACGGAAACGGTCCTGCGATCCATGTCTACGCTGAATTACGCGACCAAAGAGATCTCGTTCAAGATCGTCTACTACGGGCCGGCGTGCAGCGGCAAGACGACCAACCTCCAGCAGATCCACGCCGTCGTCAGCCCCACTCACCGCGGCGACCTGGTGTCGCTGGCGACGGATCAGGACCGCACGCTGTATTTCGACTTCCTGCCGCTGGACCTGGGCCAGGTGATGGGCTTTCAGGCGAAGTTCCAGCTCTATACGGTGCCCGGCCAAGTCTATTACAACGCCAC
>JAPLSS010000694.1 GCA_026398515.1 Candidatus Sumerlaeota bacterium
GGACATCGGCCAATTGCGCCTCCTGCGCGCCCTGTTTCATCAGTCCTCGGCCTATCTGGAGGAGATCGTGCAAGCGGCGGAAGCCATGGCGACGAAGCGCATTGGGGCGCTGATCGTCATCGAACGGCGCAATCCCCTGCGCATGTATGTCGAGACCGGCACGCCGCTCGATTGCGTGGTGACCTCCGAACTGCTGCGCACGATTTTCACGCCCTATTCGCCGCTGCACGATGGGGCGGTGATCATCCGCGACGAGCGGGCGGTGGCCGCCGCGTGCATTCTGCCGTTGACGAGCGACCCGTCGCTTTCCCGGGAACTGGGGACGCGCCACCGGGCCGCCATCGGGTTGAGCGAAGAGACCGACGCGCTGGTGCTCGTCGTTTCGGAGGAGACGGGGATCATCTCGCTGGCGATCCGCGGGCAACTGGAGCGGAACTTCTCGGCCGACGATTTACGCCGCCGATTGATGGACGAGTTGAACGTTCCCGCGGAACAGCCGTCCGAGGAAGAGACGGGGTAAAGAAGGCGACGCCATGGCCGTCAGTCTGCGTCCGGATCTGACTTCCAATTTGTGGCTGGGGTTCGCCTCGGTCTTCATCGCGTTTGTCATCTGGCTGATCGCCAAGGAGGGCCAGTTTGAAGATCGCGGCGTCGCCGTGCGGATTCGCCACCCGCAGGTGGACAACGCGGACATTCAGGTCTCTCCGCAAGAAGCCACCGTTTACTTGCGCCTGCCGGTGTCGCAGGCTTCCCAGGTCAGCCGGTCGAACTGCTGGGTGGAATTGCCGCCCGAACTGATCGGGCCGTTCAGCGAATGGAGCAACGGGGAACTGAAGAAAACGGTGCGGCTCAACCCCTCGATGGTTGTCTTGAACGACCTGCCGCACACGATCCAGGTTCTCAGCGTCGATCCGGCCAGTGTCAAACTCGAAGGGCATCTGTACACGCGCGAGGCGTTGGTCAAGGCGCAACTGGTCGGCGAGCCGGCGCAGGGCTATCGGCTGGCCGGCGAGCCGCGCGTCGAGCCGGAGCGCGTTCAGCTGACGGCGTCGCCGACGCGGTTGGACGAGCTGTCGAAATCCGCCGAAGGCGGCTCGATTGTGGTTTCCACCCAGCCGATCAGTCTGGACAACCATGATGAGTATTTCGCCGTGCGCGTGCCGCTGGTGTTGCCGCCGGACGTCGACATGGCGCCTGGATACGAGCCGCGCGTCGACGTCGTCACGCCCATCGAGGAGGTGACCGGGAAACGGTCGATCGAAAGCGTGCCGATCCGCGTGCAAACGTTCTCGCGCGCCGTCCAGGCGATCATCGAGCCGACGAGAGCCACGGTCACGGTCGAAGGGCCGGTCAGCCTGATCCGCGGCCTGAAGCCGGAAGACTTCTCGGTCACCCCGAAGGAAGCGCCCAACGAAGAGCCGGGGGCCGAAGCCAACCTGGCCCTCGATTTTCAGTTCCATGAATCGGTCGGGCGACGCGAGCGCGAGAGCGTTCGCATCCTGGGCGGCGAGCCGAAGTCGGTGCACGTCGTCATGGCGCCCGTCGGCGGCGAGCATGCGCCAATCCAGGAAGCGCCGGCGGCCGCGCCGACGCCCGCGGCGCCGCCCGCGCTGACCCCGGCTCCGGCCAAGCCGCCGGCCAGGACGCCTATGCCGCGGCCGCGGTTGACGCCGATGGCCCTGGACCACGAGACTTCGGGCGCCGCTCTGACCCTCAAGCGCTTGGAGAGCATTCCGGTGTACGAAAACTTGGTCGGCCCCCCGGCCCCGAAGCCATAAGGACAAAGGACAGAGGAGGAAGGACGAAGGACAAAGGGCTGGCGAACTGCGATAGATCGCATCCCCAAGATATGTGGTGTTCCTTTCTTTCGCCCTTCATCCTTCGTCCTTCGTTCTTCAATTCAAGGAGGCTCCCATGTCCGCCACGGTTCCCTTCCAGTTCATCCACGGTCAGCCTTCCTATGTGTTGGAGACGCCGGACGTCCGCCTGGCGATGACCCGCATCGGTTGCCACATGGCGCCGGTGGAGTTCCTGCGCCAGAGCGGCAAGCCCTTCCAGCCGTACTACGTCGCGCCTTGGGCCGAGGAGGGATGCGACCCGGCGACGCCGCCGATCCTGCAAGTGTTGCGCGGCGACTTCTTTTGCCTCCCGTTCGGCGCCAACGCCACGGAGTTCCGGGGCGAGCGCTATCCCCTGCACGGCGAGCCCGCGAATGAGGCGTGGGCCCTGCTGGAGCATGAATCCGACTCCGCCGGCGCGCGGATGCGATTGGCGCTTGATCTCAAGGTCCGTCGCGGGCGCATCGAGAAGAGCGTCATCCTCCCCGCCGGCGAGAATCTCGTTTACACCTCGGACGCGGTCTCCGGCATGAGCGGCCCGATGAACTTCGGCCACCACGCCACGCTGCAATTCCCCGACGTCCCCGGCTGCGGCCGCATTTCGTTCAGCCCGTGGCGGCACGCGCAGGTCTACATCCGGCCCACGGAGCTTCCGGAGGAGAAGGGCTATTCGATCCTCCAGCCCGGCGCGCTGATCGACGACCTGACGAAGGTTGCGCGCATCGACGGCGCGACGACCGACTTGACGCGCTATCCCGCGCGCCGCGGCTTCGAGGACATCGCCATCGTCTGCGCGAAGCAAGCAGGCGGCGCTGGCGCCGCCGAGCCCGACCAGCCGTTCGCCTGGTCGGCGGCGGTCTTTGAGCCCCAGCGCATGGCGTGGTTCGCGCTGAAGGATCCCGGCGTCTTACCCTCGACCCTGATCTGGATCTCCAACATGGGGCGGTATTACGCGCCCTGGTCCGGGCGCAACCTGAACGTGCTGGCGCTGGAAGACATTCTTGGCTTTTTCCACGACGGCGTGGCCGCCTCGGCGGGCGACAACGAACTGGCGCGGCGCGGCATTCCGACGACGCGTCAAATGGACCCGGCGAGGCCCGTGGCGGTGAACTACATCCAGGGCGTGGCGCCCGTGCCCGAAGGGTTCGGCGCGGTCAAGGCGATCGAGGCGGCCGGCGCCAAGGCCGTTTGCCTGATCGGCGACAGCGGCGCCAAGGCCGAAGTCCCCTGCCGCGTGGGATTCTTGAAGAGCGGGAAGATTTGAACCGCGGTCCGCGGCGCTTTGCGTGGCGCGGGCGTTCCAGCCTGTGAGCGGCGCCGCCTGGAGTTCCGGCCTATCAGAGGCCCAAAAGTCTGCGCCACTCAAAGCGCGCAACAGCTGTTTCCCTTTCGCCAGCCATTGAATCACACGGCCAATGCGTGGTAGAAGGATGCCGGCAAGTCCGCGGGACAAGGCAGGCGCCTGTCGCGCCTTCGCGGGAGCATACGATATGACAATCTACCAAACGCCGGCGGCGATGGTCTTCTTGGTCAACCTGATCATCTGCGCGTACGCTCTGGCGCGGCCGCAGCCGGAGAACACGCGCGTCTTCCAACTGGTCATGGGCGCGGCGCTGCTGTGTTGGTCCGGTGGCGTGCTGCTGTATTGGATGCTCGAAGGCAACGCGGCGGTGTTCATCCTGTCGGCCGTCGCCAACATGCTGGTTCCGGCTAACTACCTGGCGTTCGCCCTGGCGTATCCGACGCCGGTTCGCTGGGTCGAGCGACATCGGTTTCCGCTCGTTCTGCTCTACTTTCCGGCGCTCATTCTGGTCTGCCTGACCAACTACTCGCTGCTGGCCGAATGGCATGCGACCTATGGATTCTGCACCGCGCTCTGGGAGCGAAACGTGTGGACCGCCATACCGCTGTACGTCCTGTCGACGGTTTACCTGGGCGCGGCGGCCGGGCTGTTCCAGCGCCGGATGCGGCAGGCCAAAGATCCCCATGAGCGCGATCTGCTGCGCTACTTTCTGTATTCGTTTCTGGGGGTGCTGGTCTTCGCGGCGGCCACGTCGCTGGTCGCCTGGCCTTCGCGCGGCGACTTGTATCCGTCGTTCTCGATGTTCATGGCGCTGATCGGGCAACTGGGGCTGTTCTGGATGATTCGCTGCCTGCACGAACAGGCGCCGGAGAACCTCAGCCGCGCGGTCTTTCTGCCGTTGCTGGCGCTGGTCATTGTGTTTGTCATCCTGCTGATCGACAAGATCCTGGAGGCCGTTCTCGGCGGGCCGAGCTTCACCGCTCTTCAACTGTCGCTTCTGATGCTGGTCTCCGTGTCGGTGTCGCTCATCCTGGTCCTCTTTCGCGAGGAATTGCAGGACGCGTTCGACTCGCTGTTCTTTCAGCGGGCGTACCGCTATCGCGGCGAAATGCGCAAGATACAGGCGGAACTGACCGAAGCGCGCGAGCGGCTTTACCGCGCCCAGCGCATGGCCATCGTCGGCGAGGTGGCGGCCTCGGTGGCGCACGAAATCAAAAACCCGTTGGGGCCGATCAAAGGCTACACGCAGATGATGATGCGCACGCTGGAGGAGATGCCCCCGTCGGAGCACACCGAGCGCTTCGCCCGCAGCCTGCGCATCATCGAAGAGGAAGTCGACAACATCAACGAGCGCGTCCGCCAACTGCTGGAGTTCTCGCGATCGCAGAACCTGGAATGCCAGTTGTGCCGCATCGACGCCATCGTGCAGCGGGCCGCCGACCTGGCGCAGGCCGATGCCTCCAATGGCCGGTCCCTGGAGGTGATCCCTGATTTCGAGAGCCAGCTGCCGGCGTTGCGCGCGGACCCGGCGCGCCTGCACGAGGCCTTCTTCAACA
>JAPLSS010000630.1 GCA_026398515.1 Candidatus Sumerlaeota bacterium
CGTGTCGCCGAGCGTGTGCCACGGCGGGTAATCGAAGTCGATGAGATCGACCGCCGGAATGCGCGCGCGCAGAAAACTCGCATGATCGTCGAAGACCGGCCGCCTCTGCTCGGCGGCGAACGCCCCCGGCGCCACCTCGGCCCCCACCGTCCGGCAGAACTGATTGAACTCCGGCGCGGCTTGCATGCCGTAGTCTTCGCGCGTGTAGTTCAGTCGCCGGTCGCCGACCATGTCGACGTTGATCGCCAGCTGCACGTCCCACTCCGGCGCCAGCCGCGCGGCCAGGTATTTCGACCCCAGGCACCAATCCTTCGGCGCCTGCGCCGAACCAAGGTCCTCGCCGTCGCACAGCGCCAGGACCAGCCCGTAGCTCGTCGGCCGGTCGTGGAGCGCCCGCGCCAGTTCCAGGACGACCGCCGCGCCCGACGCCCCATCGTTGGCGCCGTCGATCGGCTGGCGGGCGCGCGAGGGGTCGCGCTCCATGTCGGCGATGGGGCGCGAGTCCCAATGCGCCGTCACGATCGCCGACGGGCCCCGGCTCTCCGGCAGCCGGGCGACGATGTTCTCCAGCGTGACCTGCCGGTTGTCCAACAGCGTCGGCCGCGCGGCGAAGGCCTGAACCGTGGTTTCCCACCCCGCCTGCCGAAACGTGGACACAAACAGCGCGGCGGCCTGGTCATGCGCCCGCGTCCCCGGCACGCGCGGCCCCAGCGCGCACTGCGCCTTCAGGAGCTCGTAGGCTCTCCGTCCGTCAAACGCCGGCCCCGCCTCGCCGGTCGCGACACGCCACCACGACGTCAAAGGCAAAATGATGAGAGGGCAGACTAATGACCGTCGAACAACGCCTTTCATCATCCCGCCCCCTCATTATTCTGCCTTCGGCGTACCGCGGGCCGCAATCGACGGAATTCGGTTGATTGCCGCCAGCCTTGGCCAAAGAATCCCCTGTAGCGCTCACACCGGGCTGGGCGCTCCGTCTTTTCATCAGCAGCCTCTCGTTTCAACGAGGGCCGCGAGAGGCGGGAACGCCCCCGGAACCGTTTCAACGGTTTGATCGCCGGCTCGTCCGACCCCGCCATGATTCTCGATCAGATCATCGCCTACAAGAAGGAATTCGTCGCGCAAGCGAAGCGCCGGATCGCGCCGGCGGAAATGCAGCGCCGCGCCGAGGAGGCGCCACTGCCGCCGCGCGATTTCCGCGCCGCCCTGCGCCGCCCCGGCCAGATCGCCGTCATCGCCGAAGTCAAGAAAGCCTCGCCGTCAAAAGGCGTCATCCGCGCCGCCTTCGACCCCGTGTCCATCGCGCGCTCGTACGCCCGGCATCGGGCCGCCGCGATCTCCTGTCTCACCGACGAGAAGTTCTTCCAAGGCTCCCTTGAGGTCTTTCGCGCCGTGCGCGCGGCCGTCGGCCTGCCGCTCCTGCGCAAGGAGTTCATCATCGACGAATACCAGATCGACGAAGCCCGCGCCCACGGCGCCGACGCCGTGCTGCTGATCGCGTCCATTCTTGACGACGCGGCGCTGAAGCTGTTCCGCGAACGCGCCGAGCGCTACGGCATGGCGGCCCTCGTCGAAGCGCATTCCTCGCTTGACGCGCGGCGCGCGGTCGACTCCGGCGCCACGGTTATCGGCGTCAACAATCGCGATCTGGCCAGCCCCGACTTCCATACCGACGTGCGCCACGCCGAGCGCATCCTGCCGCTCCTGCCCGAAGGCGTCGTCCGCGTAAGCGAAAGCGGCATCCATTCCGCCGCCGACGTGGCCTACCTGCGCGGTTTGGGCGTCGATGCGATCCTCGTCGGCGAGCAGCTGATGCGCCAGAGCGACCCCGGCCAGGCTATTGACGCGCTCCTCGGCCGGGTGTAGAGTTCCCCATCGGTTGTTCAGCTATTATCGTTTGTCGTCCCGCTTTCCAGCGGTCTTCCTTCTCAAAAAGGGGGCCTTACCATGTCCGTTCCATTTCGCCTTGCGGTCTTCACGGATGAGATCTCACAGGACCTGGACCGGATCGTCCA
>JAPLSS010000667.1 GCA_026398515.1 Candidatus Sumerlaeota bacterium
AACACACACGGACGAGCGCCAAACTCCGATCTGTGTTCATCCGTGCGCATCGGTGGTTCAAATCCCATCAAAGTTGTCTTTCCGCCTGCCGAATTTGGTCGCGCAGGCGCGCGGCCTCTTCAAAATTCTCGTGTTCGACCGCCTGCTTCAGCTGCTTGCGCAGGGCCTCAAGATTCTCCTGGCGCGGCTCCTCGCGCTTCGGTTGCTGCGGCGTCGGCGTCGGCGCCGCGGATTGGGGCGCCTCTCCCGCCACGGCCACGGCGGGCGGCGCCGGAGCGGTCTCCACGCGCGCCTGCGGAGGAGCGCTCAGGCCCGGCTTGGTGGCCGCCGAACGTGGAGAGCGGCCAAAGTGGCGCACCTCGCCGTGGAACTTGCGCAACTCCGGCGCCAACTGCTCCTCGAACGAACGATAGCACTCCGGGCAGCCCAGCAGCAACGTCCGTTTGTACGCCTCGAACGGCAGTCCGCAGGCACGGCAACGAATGTCGGGAACCGACTTCGGCTGCGGGGCCGCCGCCGCGCCCGCGTTCTCCACGATCCCCTTCAGCCACTGTTTGATCTCCTCGGGGCCGGGCGTCTTTTGCATGTACTTGCTGTTGTCGACCGCGTGGTCTTCACACAGGTAATGGTCTTCCGGCTTCCCGCTGACGAAGCGGGTGAACTTGTACGTGGCCGGCCGACCGCACTTTTCGCACTTCTTCGGCACGAGCATCTCCGTGGCCCCCGGGGTTTCCGCGGCAACTCGCCGCCAGGGTGGCGCTTCGCCCGGCTCAGGCGTCGCGCAATGCTTCTCCCCCTAGTATATCGCAAACGGCAAGCCAATCGCTTAGCGAGCACGCAAGAAAACCGCATTTTTTCACGTTCGGAGCGCGGCTTTCACGCCGCGCCGACCCCGAGAACTCCATCCGACCCGATCGCGCGCCGTTCAATCGGCAATCGACAATCGGCCATCGGCCATCAGTAGTCCACCATCTCCCCATCGGTCGCCGTCATCTTCCGAAACCGCTCGATCAGGCGCTTGGTCGTCGGGCCCGGCTTCCCGTCGCCGATCGGGCGGGCGTCGACCTTGACCACCGGGATCGCCTCGGCGGCCGTGCCGGTCAGGAAACACTCGTCGGCCGTATAGACCTCGAAGCGCGTAAACGGCTCTTCGTGGATCTCCATGCCCTCCTGGCGCGCGATCTCCATAATGCAGCCGCGGGTGACCCCTTTGAGCGCCCCCAGGTAGACCGGCGGCGTGTAGAGCGCCCCATCTTTGATCAGGAAGATGTTGTCGCCCGTGCATTCGGCCACGAAGCCGTTGGAATCGAGCATCAGCGCCTCTTCGACGCCCGAATTCAGCCCTTCGATCTTCGCCAGGATGTTGTTCAGGTAGTTCAACGACTTCACGCGCGCGTTGAGCGCCTGGGCCAGGTTCCTTTGCGTCGGAACGGTGACGATCTCCAGTCCCTTTTCGTACATCTCTTTCGGATAGAGCGTAATCGCGGAGGCGATGATGAACACCGTGGGCTTCGGGCACTTGCGCGGCGACAGCCCCAGGTCGCCCACCCCGCGCGTCACGACCAGGCGGATGTAGCCGTCGCGCACGCCGTTGCGCCGGACGGTTTCGACCGTCGCCTTCGTCAGCTCGTCCTTCGACAGCGGGATGTCGAGCATGATGTACTTGGCTGAATCATACAGCCGGTCCAGATGCTGCCGCCAACGAAAGATGCACCCCTTGTAGACGCGAATGCCCTCGAACACGCCGTCGCCGTACAGCAAGCCGTGATCGAACACGCTGATCTTGGCGTCTTTCTGATCCACAAACTGCCCGTCGAGATAGATCGTCAGCCCCACGAGAACGCCTCCAGATGAAACCAAGGACTAAATGCACGTAGTACGAAGTGCAACTGCGCAACTGTTGTTCTCCCCGAAGGGGAACGACATGAATAGCCGTGGGCGCCAGCCCGCGGAAACGGCGCCCAAGACCCTCGACCCTGGAGGGGTCGAACCAGGCTTCCGCCGTCGTTGTGCGACCCCTTCAGGGTCGAACCCTTTTCCATCGCCTTTCCGTGGGCTGACGCCCACGGCTATTCGTATTCAACCCCTCATGGGGTTAAAGACAAAACCGCTTCAACCCGTCACGGGGCTAACGGCAAAGCTCCCACTGCGCAGGGGATGCCGCATCTTTAGAACCCCCGCGGAAGGTCCGCCACCAATCATCTAGCCGCGCCCTCCCGCGCCGCTGTCGGCCGCCGCGCCGTATTCCTTCGTCCGGTCCTGGAGTTTCCCTTTCTCCAGCCGATGGATCCGTCCGGCGCGCCGCGCGATGAAAGGCTCGTGAGTCACTATAATGAGAGATTTCCCTTTTGCAAGGGTCGATTGCCAGAGCAATTCGATGGTCTCGCGGGCGGTATCGGCGTCGAGGTTGCCCGTCGGCTCGTCGGCCAGGACGACCGAAGGGTCGTTCATCAGCGCCCGCGCCAAGGCCACCCGCTGCCTCTCGCCGCCGGACAGTTTTGCGGGCCGGTGGCGCAGCCGGTCGCCCAGCCCGACTTCGGCCAGCCGCTCCGCCGCGCGCTTCCTCGCCGCGCGCGGCGAAAGGCCGGCCACCAACCCCGGCATGAGGACGTTCTCCTCGGCCGTGAATTCGGGCAGCAGGTGGTGAAACTGGTACACAATGCCGATCGTCATGGCCCGGATGCGCGCGGTTTCGGTTTCGTTCAGCGAGGAATACGGCTCGCCGTTGAGCAGGACCGTGCCGGAGGTCGGCCGGTCCAGTCCGGCGAGCAAGTGGAGAAGGGTCGACTTCCCGACGCCCGACGCGCCGACGATAGCCGCCGACTCGCCCGCGCCGACCTTCAGGTCCACGCCCGCCAACACCCGCAGTTCGCGCGTTCCGTCGTGGAACGACTTGTGCAGATCGCGGGCTTCGATGACGGCTTGGGTGTTCGTTGTCATTTCTGAGTCTTTCGCGGCGCTCTTTTTCATTCGTACCGCAGCGCCTCCACCGGATTCAGCCGCGCCGCTCGCCATGCCGGGAAGACCGCCGCCAGCGTGCAAATCGTCATCGAACAGGCCACGATGATCAAGACGGTCAGCGGCTTGACCTGCACCGGCAGGCGGCTCAGCCCGTAGACCGCCGGCGGCAGCTTGATGACGTCCGTGTGCGCGATCAACCAGCAAATCCCAATCCCGCCAAGCACCCCCGCCAGCGTCCCCAGGGCGCCGATGATCAGGCCGAAGCCGAGGAACACCCGCCGCACCGATTTCCGTGACACGCCCATCGACATCAGGATGCCAATCTCGCGCGTCTTCTGCATGACGATCAGGATCTGCGTCCCGATGATGTTGAACGCCGCGACGACGATGACCAGAAGCAGGATCATGAATAAGGCGAACTTCTCCAACTTCAGCGCGTAAAAGAAATCGCGGTTCCAATCCTCCCACGTGCTCACGCGGAACAACTTGCCCTGGAGGAGCGGCGCCACCGCCTCTTCGATCCGCCGCTTCATCTCCCCGGCGCGGAACGGGTCCACCAGACTGACGCGCACCTCATCCACCACGTCCCCGTCGTCGGAATTGAGGAACATGTCCTGGGCCGTCGCCAGGTTCACGTACGCCGCCTGCTCGTCGAAGTCATAGTAGCCGCACTGGAGAAGGCCGACCACCTTGAGCCGCTCGACCTTGGGATGAAACCCGGTGGCGAAACTCTCGATCCGGCTTAGCACAGTCAGCGTGTCGCCGACCCGCACGCCCAGCCGCTGGCGCGCCAGCAAACTGCCCAGCACGATCTCCTTGTCGCCGGGATCGGCCTTGCCCTCCAGCACGTTGGCGTTGATCCGCGTGACCTTGAGCTCCTGCTGGTAATCGATGCCCTCGATCAGGATCGGCAGGATCTCCGTCTGGTCGCCGAACCGCCGATAGATGGCCGCCTGGCGCAGGAAGGCCGGCGCGGCGCCCGCGACGCCGGGGACCTTCTCCACCGCGGCGACCATCTGCCGGTAATTGTCCAGGGCGGGGCGGAGGCCGCCGCCGCCGGTTTGAAAGTCGTTCGGCGTGACGCCGTAGCCCTCCGGGCGGGTGTAGGCCAGGATCTTCACGTGGGCCAGCACGTCGATCATCTTGCGGAACAGATCCTGGTCGGCGCCGTCCATCACGGAGATGACCGCCACCAGCGCGCACACGCCGATCGCCACGCCGAGGATCGAAATCAGCGTGATGATCGTCACCAGCGCCCCGCCCTCGCGGGAGAACAGGTAACGGCGGGCGATGAATAACTCATAGGAGGTCATGGGCGGTTCTTCGTTGGGGTATTGCCGATTGCCGATTGTCGATTGCCGATTGAACAACAACCGCGCGAAATCGTCCTGCTCCTAATCGTCCTGCCTCTCGCCTTTATTGTCGTTCAATCGGCAATCGGCAATCCCTTCTGGTCGTTCAATCGGCAATCGACAGTCGGCAATCCGTTGACTCGGGCCTCATCAGCGGAAACAGAATCACATGCCGAATCGACGCCGAATCCGTCAGCAGCATCGCCAACCGGTCGACGCCGATGCCCAGGCCGCTCGCTGGCGGCATGCCGTATTCCAGCGCGCGGACGTAGTCGGCGTCGACGTCGAACGCCTCCTCGTCGCCCGCCGCATGCTTCGCCGCCTGCTCGCGGAAGCGCGCCAACTGCTCGGCCGGATCGTTCAACTCGCTATAGGCGTTGGCGGTTTCCAGGCCGCCGGCGAAGAGTTCAAACCGTTCGGCGGTGGCCGGATCGCCCGCCTTCGACTTGGCCAGCGGGCACAGGCTCTTCGGGTAATCGCAGACAAACGCCGGCGCCCACAAGGTCTTCTCCACAGCCGACTCGAACAGGTCGATCAGGAGTTTGTCGCACGACTTCTTCGCGCCCTCGGCTCCGGCGGCCAGTTCGTCCTGGTGAACGGCGGAGAGGACGGATAGGACATATTCGACATCCTCCGCCGCGGTCATTCCCCAGCGCAGGCGGCGCTCGGAATCGACGCCCAAGGTTTCGCGGATCAAATCCAAAATCGTCTTGCGCGGCCACGGGCCGGCGAGGCTGATCGGGCGGCGCTGGTATGTGAGCTCCAGAGCCCCGCAGACCTCCTGCGCCGCTTCCTGGATCAGCGCCTCGGTCAGCGCCATCGTGTCCGTGTAATCCCAATACGCCGTGTAGAGCTCCAGCATCGTGAACTCGGGATTGTGGCGGATCGACAGGCCCTCGTTGCGAAAGTTGCGGTTGATCTCGTAGACCCGCTCGAACCCGCCGACCACCAGGCGCTTGAGGTAGAGTTCCGGCGCGATCCTGAGGTACAGGCTCATGTCCAGCGCGTTGTGGTGGGTGATGAACGGGCGCGCCGCCGCCCCGCCGTAGATCGGCTGCATCATCGGCGTTTCGACTTCCATGTAGCCGCGCGCGTCGAGCCGCCGGCGCAGGCACGAGATGATCGCGCTGCGTTTGCGAAAGACCTCGCGCACCTCGGGGTTGGCGATCAGGTCGACGTAGCGCTGCCGGTAGCGCAGCTCCTGGTCCTTGAGGCCGTGGTATTTCTCCGGCAGCGGGCGCATCGACTTGGTCAGCAGGCGGATCGAGTGGGCGTGGACGGTCAGTTCGCCCGTCTTCGTGCGGATGATCGTCCCCTCGACCCCGACGATGTCGCCGGTGTCGATCACGTTCTTGAACTCCTTGAACTGCTCCTCGGGCACGCCCTTCTTGTGAACGGCGATCTGGATCGTCCCCGCGCCGTCCCGCAGGTGGAAGAAGAACAAACTGCCAAACGATTTGATCGGCAGGACGCGCCCCGCCACGACGACCTGCTTCACCTCGGCGACATAGGCGTCGGCGTTGTCGCGGATCGCCGCCGACGAATGCGTGGGGTCGAACCGATGGGCGAACGGCTCGCCGCCCTCGGCCGC
>JAPLSS010000455.1 GCA_026398515.1 Candidatus Sumerlaeota bacterium
CCAAGGCGATCCGCAACACGCTGACGAACCTGGTGGGCGAAGTGCGCCGCTCGCTGCAGTTCTTCGAGAACCAGTCGGGCGGCAAGAAGGCGCAGAAGATCGTGCTGGGCGGGGGGGCCTCGCGGATGAAGGGCCTGGACACGTTCCTTGAACACGAGATGAACCTGCCGGTCGAACGGCTGAATCCGCTGCTGCGGGTCAGTCCGACGGGGTCCGGCCTCGACCCGACGCTGGTCAACGAAGCCCGGGAATACCTTGGCGTCGGCATTGGCTTGGCGCTTCGCGGCGTCATGGAGTGAGGCGATGATCCGAATCAACCTGCTGCCGGAGGAGTTGACGGGACGTCGGGCGCGGGCCGCCGCGGCCGGGCCGCCGCCGTCGTGGCTTGTCTTCGTCCCCATCGTCCTGTTCGTGCTGGTCGACGTCTTCTTGTTCTGGAAAGTGTTCAACGCCCGGTCCGCGGCCGCGGCGGCGACAAAGTCGATGCAGGCGGAGTTGGCCGACAAGGAGAAGACGCGCGACTCCAAGCTCAAGAGCTTCCAAGAGCTGCGGGACCTGAAGGCGAAGTTGGACAATCAGATCGAGATCCTGCGGCAACTGGATCCGCCCGACCGTATCCTGTGGTCGGAAAAACTCAACATGCTGGCGCTGGCGATCACGCCGGAGGCGTTCATCACCGAATTGACGCTGACCGAGAAGGTCACCGAGGTGGAGACCGAGGAGTCGATCAAGAGGCGGCAGGCGTGGGACAACGACAAGTCGGAGAAGAAGGGGCCGGCGCCCAAGGAAGTCAAGGTGCCCATCATCACGCAAACGCTGGCGATCAACGTTCGAGGCCACGCGGTTGGAAGGGCGCGACGTGTGCAAGTTCACGTTCATGCTGGCGACGAAACCGATTTCGGGCGGGAAGGTGTGAATTGCCGATCGGCGATTGGCGATTGCCGATTGCCGATGGAAACCGACCCTCAGCGCGACGCGAGGTCCACCGGGTCCTTTAGGTCCTTCGGGTCGTGTCGTAAGGAAAGGAACCTCCGACCGTGTCGGAACATGACAAGAAGATCCTGCAATTCGGCCTGTTCATCGGGATTTTGCTGATGGTCATCGTGGGCTATTGGTGGTTCGTCATGGTCCGCAGCGAAATCAAGAACCAGCTGACCATCCAAAAGGACCTGACGGCCAAGCTCCAGGCGGTCTCCAGCCAGTTGGCTGAGATCGACGCGGCGGAGAAGAACCGCGCGGAGACCCTGGAGAAGGCCCAGATCATCGAACAGGCCTCGTCGCGCTTGCCCAGCAGCCCGGACGCCCAAGGGTTCTTGAGCAACCTGGTGGAGATTCTGCGCAAGTCGGGCGTGGTCAACCACCTGGTGACGAAGGGCCAGCCGACGGAGCGAGCGGCCTATACCGAGATTCCCTGGAGCGTGCGCGGGGTCGGGCAGTATTTCGAATTCGGCGCGTTCCTGAACATGGTGGAATTGAACCCGCGGCGGTTCATGCGGGTGAAATCGCTGAAGGTGACGAATGACCCGAATCTGCCGGGCTATCACCCCATCGAGGTGGAAATCGGAACGTTCATGTTCAACCAGTGACGTGAAGTTCGTAGCGACGGCTTCAAGCCGTTCCGATCAAACGCCTGAAGGCGTCACTACGAACTCTGACCGAGCCCGATCCTTCGACAGGCTCTGGGCAGGGAACGAGAGAGAATGATGAAATTCCTCCTCAACATGCGCGTCAGGGCAAAATGGATCGGCCTGCTGTGGGCGGGGGCGATGGCATGGAGCGCCGCGGCGCAAGCGCCTGAGACGCCTGCGGCGCAAGCGCCTGAGACGACGGCGGCGCAAGCGCCTGAGACGACCGCGGCCAGCGCGCCGGTCAGCGCCCCACAAGCCGCAGAGGCGCCCGTGCTTCCCCCCGGAACGCCCGAAAGCAGCATTCCAACGCTGGCGCCCGTGCCCGCGCCGACCCCGACGATCGCCGCCCAGCCGTCTCCATCGCCGGCGGCCCCGAAGAGCACCGGGTTCCTGCGCTCGCTGACGCGCGCGCTGGGGAGCGCCCGCGGCGAAACCGCCCTGCAAGCCGAATGGACGGGCGAGCCGGGGGCGTCGCAGACGGAAGGGGCCGGAGGCGAACGGCTGGAAGAGGCCATCGAACGAGCGCGCAAGATGGGCGGCGAGGACGCGGTGATCAAGTCGATCGGCCTGGGCGCGCCGACGGAGGTCTTCGGCAACAAGCAGGATCTGTTGAACCTGCTGGGGGAGAATCCGCGCTGGGCGTGGGTCGCCGCCGGCGAGGAGGGGCGGCCCGACCCGATGCTGATCCCGTGGGTCGCCGACAAGATCATCTTCATGACCCAGGACGCGCAGGCGCGCACCCTCGAGGGCGCCGGACAGTTGGCGGAAGCGCGGGAGATCTACCAGCGAATGGCGAACCGCATCACCGAGCCGCAATACAGCGCGCGCATCCGCGACCGAATCGAGGAATTGGACCGGAAGATCGAGGAGCAGAATCGCTCCATTGAGGCGGCGAAGGAGGCCGCGGCCTCGCAGGCCGTCGCCGAGCAAGCCAGGCCCGAGCCGAAGCTGCCGGAGTTCGTGGTCAACGAGACGCGCGGGATCGTTTACGATCCGGCGGGCGAATCGATGGTCATGATCGGCGGCGACAGCCTGCGCCCCGGGGACATCGTGCCGAGTTTCCCGAACGTAGCCGTCCAATCCGTCGGCTACCAGTCGGTGGTCTTCCGCGTGTCGAACGAATACATGACCAAGGACTTCGAGGTGAAGGTGGAAGGCAACGCCTTGGAGAACAAGGCGCTGGAGAAAATGGGAGCGAAATAGGCGGTTCCTAGGAGCGCGGGCGTCCTCGCCCGCAATAGATCACAATCCGATGCGTTTCGTTGCCGACGGGGACGTCGGCGCTCCCGGACAACGCACGACGAGGATGACACCGGGGCCGGCCGATTCCGCCTGGCCGCGGCCCTACACTTCCAACGGACTGATGCAGAAGAGGGGGACAATCGGTCCCCTGAAAGGAGAGCGCGGAATGACAAGGCGGATCCATCGACTCCGGTGCGCGGCGGCCGCGTTTGTATGCGGGGCCGCACTCGTCGCCACCGCGGAATCGCAGTTGGACGCCGGCGCCGGCGCGCCGACCATTTTGCCCGCCCAGCCGGCCGAGTTCGGGAGCCAGGCGCCGGCAGGCGGAGGCGCGCGGGTGTCCGCCGGGCCGGGCCAGCTGGTCGACTCGGGGCCGGAAGGCCCCGAAGTCGCCGGGCCGCGGTCGGAGGCCATCCTGCCCAAGGAGGCCGAGGGGGCGTTGCGCGTGGACAAGCCGCAGGATCTCGGCCTCAATGGCGGGGACTACGATCGCATCGTGACGCTCGATTTCCGCGACCAGACCATCGAAGACGTCATTCGGCTGATCGCCGCCAAGGGCAAGCTGAACATCCTGTTCAACCCCTCCGACCTGGGCACGCAACGCATCACCATGCACCTGGAAAGCGTGCGGCTCGGCTCGGCGCTGGAGAACATCCTGCGCACGAACAAATTGGGCTGGATCCAGGAGGCCGACGGCATTCTGCGCATCGTCCCCGGCGCGCAGATCGGCAAGCGTGAAATCGAGCTCAAAACCGATGTCGTGGTGCTCAACTGGGTCAAAGCCAAGGACCTGAAGGACCACCTGCGTCCGTTCCTGAGCAAGGACGGGGCCATTGAAGCCAACGAAGAGAACAACTCGCTGATCGTCACCGACACGCCGCCGAGCCTGGAAACCGTCCGCGGCCTCATCAAGAAACTCGACGAGCCGGAAAAGCAGGTGCTGATCGAACTGCACCTGGTGGACGTGCTGCAGGATTTCGCGAAGGCGCACGGCGTCAACTGGAACACCTTCCAAACGGCGGAAGAGGCGATCACCCAGACGCTCAACATCCCCGCCGGGGTGATCCCCGATCCGGCGCATCCGGGGCAGTTCATCCCCGATCCGTTGAACCCGGCCCACACGGTCACGGAGATCATCGGCAAGAAGCTGATCCCGAAACTCAATCCGATCAGCGAGCCGACGGGCGTGCTGACCGGTCTGGCCACGCCCGCGGTGGATACGGCCGGCGTGGCGACGCCGATTCTGGGCGCGGCCGGTTCCTTGGCGCTGGGCGAGGCGTACAGCCTGTTCGGGCGCGACTACTGGCTGGACCTGGATATTCAGGCCAACGCCAGCAGGGCGCACGCGCAGGTGCTGGCCAATCCGCGCGTCATCACCCTGAACAACCTGGAAGCCAAGATCCGCGTCCAGGAGAAGATCCCCTTCGTCCAGGGCACCACCGCCAACACCACCGGCCTCCAGACCACCACGATCGAGTTCAAAGACTCCGGCGAGGAGATCACCGTCACCCCGACGATCACCGCCAACGGCTTCATTCGCATGGAAATCGGGGTCAAACAGCAGATCTTCCGCGGACGCGTCGGCGATGGCCCGCTTGATCCGCCCCAGATCGACGAACGCGAGACGACCACGAACGTGATCGTGGGCGATGGAACGACGATCGCGCTGGGCGGCCTGGAAGGCCACCGCACCATCGACGGGGCCACCGGCGTGCCGTGGCTGATGGACACCCCCGTCTTCCGCTGGTTCTTCCAGAAGAAGAGCGCCAGCGTCAACAAGTCCACCCTGTATCTCTTCGTGCGGCCGCGGATCGTGGCGGTCGAAGCGGCCGAACTGACCGAACAGGAGAAGTTCTGGTTCGACGGCGTGCAGCGCACCTGGAACGTCCCCGACGAGTATTTCGACGACTGGCATGGAGTCTGGGACTCGGGCGTCACACCGTGAAGGAATTCACCACAAAGGACACCAAGGCACTAAGAAGGAAAGGGTGTCGTTCTTCGTGCCTTCGCGCCTTTGTGGTGAGTTCATGTGGTTCAACTTCTGAACCTGCCGGGCCGATGGGGTGAATAGGGACACGCTCCCCCGCGGCCGAGGAGGTGTGTGGGAATGACGAATCGTCGAAACGTTCTGGCGGCGCTGGGGCTCGCGCTCCTGTGCTCGTTCGCCGCGGCCCAAGACCTGGCCTCATTGCTCCAATCGGCGCAAGGCGCGCCGTCCACCCAGCCGGCCCAATTCGATGCCGCGCCGTCGGGCGCGCTGCGATTCCTGAGCGCGCCGTCGGGACAATGGTTCCCGGTCCCGTCTCAGAAAACGGACCCGGACTCGCTGGCCCGGGCGTTCTTCGCGCAGCAAGGCCCGCTTTTCGGCCTGCAGTCGAAGGCGGTGGGGTTCGCCACCGAAAAAATCAAGCAGGAGCCGCGCCGTTCGATCGTCCGGCTGCAACAAACCTATGGCGGCCTGCCGGTCTTCGCCGCCGAGACGATCGTGCAGACCCTCCCCTGGGGCGGGATCGAAAGCGTGATCGCCGACCTGATGACCGACACGGCGCTGCTCGATGCCGGCGGCGTCTCCCTCTTCCCCACCCTGTCCGCGGCCGAGGAGGTGTGTGGGAATGAC
>JAPLSS010000971.1 GCA_026398515.1 Candidatus Sumerlaeota bacterium
TGCCATTCGCAACGAGACGACGACGAGTTCGAAGAGCGGCTCAATCGACGTGAGCCGCGAGCACAATTCCGACACGCTGGTGGTGCGGGGCCACATGCCGCCCGGGATCGAGTCGGACCCGGAGGTCGTGACCGTCGCCGACCCCTCGAAGTACGGCGGGTCGGCGGTCCTGGCGGCGCTCGACCGGCAGGGGATTGAGGTCGAAAAAGGGCTGCTGGTGACCAGCGGCGCGCCGAAGTCGAGCGGCAATCCCGCCGACCTGATCGCCGAGCAGGTCTCGCTGCCGCTGGAGAAGATCATCCAGGAAGTCAACCAATCGAGCAACAACCATATGGCCGAGATGCTGTATCTGACGGCCGGGCACGAAGCGACGAAAGGGCCGGGCAGCTATGACGTCTCACGCAACGTGGAAAAACGCTTCTGGGCGAAGCTCGGCCTGACCGATGCCGCGCGTCTGCACGAGGCCGACGGCTGCGGCCTGTCGCGCCTGAACCTGTTCACGCCGCGCTCCTTCTGCGAGTTGCTGCGCCGGATGCAATCGCACCCGGCGCGCGAGGCGTTCGTCAACTCCCTGGCGATCAACGGCAAGAGCGGGACGTTGCGCAGCCGCCTGTGGAAGTCGGACTATGCGCAACACGTCCTGGGCAAGACCGGCTACATCAGCAACGTCTCCTGCCTGTCGGGCTATCTGATCGACCAGACGAAGCGAACCCTGGTGTTCTCGATCCTGGTCAACAACTTCACCTGTTCGACCTCGTCGATCAAGGCGGCGCAGGACCAGATGTGCGAGTGGCTGATCGACTTGCCCCAGTTGTCCAGCGGCTCGCCGGGCGGTTCGAAAACCGCCGGCGCCAAGACGGCCAGTCCCAAAACCAGCGGCGGCTCCAAAACGACCAGCTCGAAGACGTCAAGCGCGAAGAAGAAGTAGGAGATTTGGAATCGGGTGTGTAAGACCTATAAGACTTATATGACTTATATGACCTATATGACCTATATGTTCTATATGTCCTGTTCGTTGGCGCCGCGAACTCATGTGTCCCGGCAACGAAGAACAGGAGCCTCCCCATGACCCGCCAACCTGTTCCTCTGCAAGTCATCCCGCTCGGCGTGGGGGATTACTTCTCACGGGTCAACTACACCACGACGTTTCTCGTGCTCGGCGGGACAACGCGCATGCTGATCGACTGCTCCGATCCGCTGCAAAAGGAGTTGCACGAGGCGACGACGCGCGCGGGGCTGCCGCTCGGCGTCAACGACATTGACGCCGTGCTGCTGACGCACCTGCACGGCGACCACGCCAACGGCCTGGAAGGGCTGGGGTTCTTTCGGAAACAGGCGAAGGACAGCCCCGGGCGTCCGACGATTTATCTCTTGCCCGAAGTGCTGACCGACTTGTGGGAGCGGCGCCTGCGCGGGCCGATGGGCCGGGCGCACATGCCGACCAAGGGCATCGACGCGGTGTCGGAATTGACCGACTACTTCGATCCGCATCCGGTCGAGCCCGGCAAACCGTTCCGCGTCGGCGACCTGGAGATCGAGGCGCGCCGCTCGCGCCACGTCCTTCCGTGCATGGGCTGCAAGATTCACTATGGCGGACGCACGCTGGGCTACAGTTCGGACACTGATTATGATCCCGCGCACATTGAGTTTCTATCGGATTCGGATCTAATCTTCCACGAAACCAGCGGCGGGGTGCACGCCGACTATCAGTTGTTGGCGAAGTTGCCGGAGCCGCTGCGGAAGAGGATGCGTCTTGTTCACCTCCCCGACGATTTCGACCGCGCCTCTTCAGCCATCGAGCCGGCGGAAGCGGGGAAGGTGTATGTTGTATAGGAATGGGCAACGAGTGGCAAGCAATGAGCAATGAGCAAACAGCCTGCGCGTGGAAGAATTGAATGATCTCCCTGGCTATCTATTCGTTGTTTCACTCATTGCTCATCACTTATTGCTCATCGCTCATTGCCAAATCATGCGGAGCCCTGCCATGCCCATCCACCCCACCGCAGTCATAGATCCCCGAGCCGAAATCGACCCGACGGCCGAGATCGGGCCGCACGTCGTCGTCGAAGGCCCGGCGCGGATCGGGCCGCGCACGCGCATCCTCGCCCACGCCGTCATCTGCCAATGGACGGAGATCGGCGCGGACAACGTGATCCACTACGGCGCGGTCATCGGCGACGAGCCGCAGCACCTCGGCTACAAAGGCGAGGAACGCTGGACGCGCATCGGCGCCGGCAACATCATTCGCGAATACGTGACGATTCACCGCGGCTACGAGGAATCGACCGGCGGCCACACCATCGTCGGCGACCACTGCCTGTTGATGGCGCTCAGCCACGTCGGCCACGACAGCGTCGTGGGCAATCGCGTCATCGTCGCCAACGGCAGCCTGATCGCCGGCCACTGCACGGTGGAAGACAACGTCAACATCAGCGGCAACGTGGCCATCCGCCATTTCGCGCGCATCGGCCGATTGGCGATGATTGGCGGCGGGGCGCGCGTCCGCTCCGACGTTCCCCCGTTCATGATGGTCGAGGGCAACTCGCGCATCGTGAACATGAACGTCATCGGGCTGCGCCGCGCGGGGATCGACGTCAAAGGCCGCGCCGCGCTGAAGGCCGCGTACAAGACCCTCTACCACAAAGGCCTGCCGTTTCGCGAGGCGCTGAAGGCGATCCGCGACGGCGAGATGACCCCCGAAGTCGCCCACTTGGTCGAGTTCATCGAGGCGAGCAAACTCGGCATCTGCAAACACCGCCGCCGCGGCGAGGCGGAAGACGAAGACGTGGAGTGACGCCTTGCGTTACGTCGTCTTCCTCGTCATCGGGGAGATTGACGCCGCCCGACGCCTTCCGAGCTGGCGGGATCAGGTGGAGAACGCGCTCTCGTCGATCCGACCCAGAGGATTCGGTTGTCTTCCGCCGTTGCGATGCTATAATGCACGTCATGAAGAAGACGCTTGCCGAAACCAATCCTTTCCTACGCGATCCGGCCCGGCGGAAAGCCGTCTTGGGAACTCGCGCGCTCGACTCATCGTTGTTCGAGGGCGCGCGCGGGATTCACCTGCCCACGCCGGCGTCGGCGGCGCGCAACGCCCGCTCCACCGCCGCCGCGAAGAAGTCGATCAAAGGCCGGTAATCACGCACGTACGCTCGTCTGACCGCCGCCAGATAGCGCTCCTTCCGGCTCGTCGAACCCCGACCGGCCAATCCATAGTCCGGCGCGGGCAAGTTCGCTTGCAGCGCCATCAGGTCGGCGAGCCATCGGGCCACCCGGCCATTGCCCTCCCGGAACGGATGAATCAAGAGCAGTTCGCCGTGGACTTCGGCCATGCGTTCCACAACTTCCTCCGGCGAGCATCCGCGGCAGGGGGTTCGCTGGCGCAGCACGGTGGCCTCGAACGCCTCCATGTGCGACGGGACCAGATGCGCCGGCGGCCAGAGGAAGCCGCCCTTGCTCAGGTTGACCGACCGATAGCGCCCCGCCCACGCGTAGAGCTCTCCCAGCCAATCGCGATGCATCTGACGGAGCAGATCGGCGGTGAATCGCGTGTCGGGGAAGATGCGGTTTTCCGCGTACTCCAATTGCGCCCTCAGCAAGGCCTCAAACTCCATCTGGTCCATCACGCGCTTCTTCGTGACGCCCTCCAGATTGCAGAGCACCCGGCCGCGCGAACCGGGCTGACAACCGGTTTCAGGTCCAGCTGGCGCGACGAAGCGGGTCGAAGGCTTTGAGGGCATGGCGACTCTCTTACGGCCCGATTCTTCTCACAAACCCATCGCTCTTGCGCGCCAGGCGATCGTCAAACACGCCTGCGATCTTCGTCCCACATTTAGCGCAGGCCCCGTCGCGCAAACGGTACGAGAGAATCGAATGCCAGTCGCGTTCGATCAGCGCCTCGCCGCACGAGGGGCAGTAGGTCGTCTGGCCGTCGGGCGAATGGACGTTGCCGATGTAGACGTAACGCAGGCCGGCCTCCAGGGCGATTCGCCGCGCGCGCTCGAGCGTGGAAGACGGCGTCGGCGGGGCATCCGCCAACTTGTAGGCGGGATGGAACGCCGTGAAATGCAGCGGCGTGTCGGCGCCGAGATTCCGGAGGATCCAATCGCACATCCGGCGCGTCTCCTCCGGCGAATCGTTGTGGCCGGGGATGAGGAGATTGGTGATCTCGAACCAGACATCGGTTTCCTTGCGCAGCCGCACGAGCGTGTCGAGCACCGGCTGCAAGTGCGAGAAGGTGAGCTTGTAATAGAAGTCTTCGTCGAACGCCTTGAGGTCCACGTTGGCCGCGTCGACGTGCTGGTAGATTTCGCGGAACGGCTGTTCGTGGATATAGCCGGCGGTCACCATGACGGTCCGGATGCCGCGTTCGTGCGCCCGTTTGGAGATGTCGATGACGTACTCGCCCCAGATCGTCGGGTCGTTGTACGTGAAGGCGAGAGAAGGCGCTCCGTGGCGTTCGGCCATCTCCACC
The DNA here is from genome assembly GCA_026398515.1 of Candidatus Sumerlaeota bacterium. Classification (GTDB taxonomy): domain Bacteria; phylum Sumerlaeota; class Sumerlaeia; order JAPLSS01; family JAPLSS01; genus JAPLSS01. Next base: position 4,475 of record JAPLSS010000971.1, read on the forward strand.
ACGCGCTCCGGCGACAGTTCGATGGCCTGCGCGTCGACCTCGCGCGCCTTCGACAGATCCCAGTTCTGGCAGAAGCGGCAGCCGAGGTTGCATCCCGCCGTCCCGAGCGAAAGGATCTGCGTCCCCGGGAGAAAGTGGTTGAGCGGCTTCTTCTCGATCGGGTCGAGTTGCAGCGCCGAGGGGTGGCCGTAGCCCAGCGTGACCAGCCGCCCCGCCTCGTTCTTGCGGATAAAGCAGAAGCCGTGCTTGCCCTCGGGAATGATGCAGTCGCGCGGGCACAGCGTGCAGCGGATGCGCCCGTCCGCCTCGACGGTCCACCACTGCGCTTCCTTCAACGGCTCGGCGGCCATCTTGCCTCTCCTCACGAAAATCCAACGGCGATTGTAGCAGAACCCCGGCGGGGGCGCGAGGGCAAGTTGCGGGTCAGGCCGTCTTGCCGTTCCCGGAAAGCGGATTTCCAAAAGGAGGCGGGCGAGACACTGGTCGCGCTGATTTTCGGGAATTCTTCTCGAAGGCAAGAAGACACACCGCCGCGAAGGCCTAAGGACTGGACCTATCGCAGCGCCTGGCACAGAGCCAGCAGGAAGTCCCGGTTGTCCGCCGATAGGTATCTCAGCGTCCCGCCCATGCGGTGGAACGTTTTGTAATATCTCAAGTAATAGTCCGGATGATCCATCGGCGGCTCGCCCTGGCCCCAATCCCACTTCGACTCCGCCAGATCGACAATGACTATGTGATGATGGTCAATGTAGCGCCCCGCCTGGATCGCCAAATTCTGCGCCATGGACAAGGACTTCTCGAAGATCATCGGCGACATCACCGCCGACCCTACGGATAGATAGACGCCCCCGTCGATGCGGCTCACGCTTTCGGCGAAGGAGAGAAAATCCCGTTGCGCCGCCCGCCCGATCGACGCGCCATGATTCATCGGATGGTTATAGATGATGTCATGGCCGAACATCGGATGGCCGGTCAGCGGAACGCCCAGCCGATACGCCGCCGCCTGCACGCTATAGCGCTTCCACGGATGCGCAATCGCCATGCGTCCGGCCGGCAGACGGAATTGCCGCACGATCGACAACAGATCCGCGGATGCCGCGGCGCGCCCCGGGTCGGTCCGGGCCGTGTCGAGAATGCGCCCTTCCAGCGCCTCCGCCGCGGGGATGTCGAGACCCTCGGTCTCGATCATCACGCCGACGGACTCGCCATAGCCTTTCCCCTCGTGCGCGCCCACGTTGATCGCCAAATTGATGTAATAGC
>JAPLSS010000196.1 GCA_026398515.1 Candidatus Sumerlaeota bacterium
GAGTATAAACTGATCGCCGCCGATCAGTTCACCATCGGATTGGACGTGACTCTCGTCTACTCGCTCGAGCAGGGCACGGGCTACAAGGCCATCCTCAAGTACGGCGAGGGGTCCGGCTTCGAGGAGAAGATGCGCGTCAACACGGAGAAGGTGTTGACTGAAGTCCTCGGCCAGCTCACCACCGAGGACTTCTTCAATCCGGACAAGCGGTCGAAGCAGGCGCGGAAGGCGTTGGATGAACTCAACCGGCGCATGCAGAACCCCGACACGCGCGAGTACTTGACGGCCCACTTCCTGTTGATCCGCAACATCGCCTACGACCCGAACTTTGAAAAACGTCTCCTGGAAAAGCAGGTCTACGACCAGCAGCAGGTCCTCTACGAATCGCAGACGCGCCGCGAAGCCGAGTTGGAGAAAACCCAGATGATCGAGAAAGACACGGCGGCCAAGGTCCTCGCCATTCAGGAGGAGATGAAGCAGGACATCGCCGTTTTGGGCGCCCAGACCGACGCCGAGATCGCCCGCATCCAGGCCGACGCGCAATACTACGCCGAGACCGTCACGGCCGAGGCCACCCGCCACAAGCGCGAGAAGACCGCTCTGGGCGAATTGGAGAAGACCTTCGCCCAAGCCCGCGGCGACCAGGCGATCAACGCCGCCTATTCCGGAATCGGCGGCCAACTGCTGCTGGTGAAGAAGATGATCGAGAACGTCGCGTTCGGCGACATCGAGGTCAACACCAACCGCACCAACCCGTTCGACGTGAACGAGATGCTGCGGATGCTGGGCGGGGACGAGGCCGCCCTGGAGAACATCCCGGCCGGCGCGCCCGCGCCGGCGACGATGGGAGAGAAGGTGCCATCGCTGCTGGACGAGGTCCGCGCCCGCATCGCCGAGGAGGAAGCCAAATACAAGGATCGGGCGATTCGCGGCGAGGCGGTCCTCGATCAGCCGCTGCCGTCGTTCAGCGCGATGGCCGCCAGCGCGCCGGTCTCGGCCGCCAGCCGCCCTGCCTCCGCGGAAGCGGCGCCGGCGCCCGACCGGGGGAAAACGCAGAACTCGCTCTTCCCGATCCCGCCCGCGCCCGCCGCGCCGTAAGTGACGCAGGCTTTCCAGCCTGCGGAGTGTCGAGCGATTGCTTCGAGAGCTGGCGTTTGGGGTGGCGTGGGCTCTCATGTGTTTCCGAGTGCCTCGAAGGGCCATGAATCGCTCTCCCCAAAAAGGGTGTAGGGAGTCCCGCCTTCAGGCGGAATGCTCCAGATCGAATTGAGGCGAAGAATGTGAGATTCCGCCTGAAGGCGGGACTCCCTACACCCTTCTTTCTCCTTACCCGCAATAGCTTCCGACATCGTGAATGAAGGGGGGTGAGAACACCCGCGCCTCCAGACGGGTGCATCCCTCAGAGTAACTGCGCAGGTAGTGCGCGCGAAGCGCTTTGGACTGCGGCGGCTTGCCGCCGCTGTCGTTTCGAAGAGTCGCCAAAGAACGCCTGCCGGCAAAAAGCGGCGGCAAGCCGCCGCAGTCCAAAGCGCTTCGCGCACAATTTCCAGAAATCGCATCCGATCCGGCAATTCGGATTCGCAAACTGATTCCCTTCGCGGCATAATGTATGCTATTCTGCGATGACAAGGGGGCTGCTATCTTGTCCCCGTCGATTGCTGTTCCACGTTTCTCAACTTTGCGATGTTCGAGGAGGAAGGCGATGAACGGGACGATGGGGTTCTTCTCCAGCCGCAGGCGTTTTCTCCAAAAGGGCGCGGCGTGCGCGGGCTTGGCCTCGTTGGCGGGCTTGGGCGCGCTGTCCGCCGCCCAGGAAATGCCAGCAGAAGAGGATCAACCCAAACCCGAGGGCGAAGGTCAAGAGCAGCCCGGCGGGGAGAAGCAGGGCGAGGGGGAGACAGGGATCGGCCCGGTTGAGGACTTGATGCGCGAACACGGAGCGCTCGACCGGATTCTGTTGATCTACGACGACGCCATCGCCCGGCTTCGCGGGAAGAGGGACTTCCCGGCGGACACCCTGGCGGCCGCGGCGGGGATCGTGGAGGGGTTCATCCAGGACTATCACGAGAAATTGGAGGAGGACCACGTGTTCCCCCGGTTCGAGAAAGGCAGCGAGTTGGGGGACCTGGCCGCCACACTCCTCAAACAACACGAGGCCGGGCGCGCCCTGACCGCGCAGATCCTCGCCGGCGCCGCCTCGCCCGACCTGAACAGCGACGCGGGCCGGGGGCCGATGATCGAACTGCTGTCCGCGTTCCTCTTCATGTACCGCCCGCACAAGGCGCGCGAGGACACCATCCTGTTCCCGGCCTTCCATGCGGCGGTCCCGCCCGCGGAGTTCGACGACCTGGGCGCGAAGTTCGAAGACAAAGAAACCGAATTGTTTGGCGAGAACGGCTTCGAGAAGGTGGTGGACGAAATCGCCAATCTGGAGAAGAAACTCGGGCTGTACGATCTCGATGCCTTCACGCCGCCGGTGTGACAAGGAAACCAGAGGAGCGGCCCACGGCCTGGAGGGCGCCCGAGGCAATGAAGACGGACGTTGGGAGTATGGAGTCCCGCCTTCAGGCGGGACTCCATTCTCCCATTTCTTGGAGGCGCGCCATGATAGAACAGCAACGCGGTCCTGAGATTGGGAGCGGCGCCGGGACGGGATGGATGGCAAGGCTTCTGTCCGCCAAGGCGCCCCCCTCGGTCATCCTCATCCGCCTGATCGTCGGCGGCGTCTTTTTGTCCGAGGGAATTCAGAAGTTCCTCTTTCCCGACGCGCTGGGGGTCGGGCGGTTCGTGAAGATCGGCATCCCCTGGCCGGAGGTTATGGCGCCGTTCGTCGGAGTTTTCGAAATCGGCTGCGGCGCGTTCCTGATCCTTGGCCTGTTGACGCGCCTCGCCGCCATTCCGATGATCATCGACATGATCGTGGCCATTGCGACCACCAAGGTCCCTTTCCTGCGCGAACACGGATTCTGGGCGGCAGCGCACGAAGCGCGCGTGGACTTCTGCATGTTCTTCGGCTCGATCTTCCTCCTCTTCGTCGGCGCGGGAAGGATTTCGTTCGATGGGCTGCTGCTCCGGACAGCGCGGAAGCGCGGAAACGGAACGACCATAGATTCAGGATAATGGAGTCAGAATAATGAACAATCGTGAGCTGGCGGCGTTATTCTGACTCCATTATCCTGACTTTCTCTCTGTCCCCCATTGCTCAATCGGTCCCATGTACGTACATTCACCCTCGATGCGGAAATTCTTGCACGCTCTCCCGCCGTACATCGGTCTGGCCTTGTTCGGCCTGGCCTTGTGGGTGTTGGACCGCGAGCTGCACGCCTATCATTACCACGACATCGTCCGCGAGGTGCGCGCGATTCCGTGGTGGCGGCTCGCCGCGGCGATGGGCCTGGCCGCGCTGAGTTACTTCGTGCTGACCGGATACGACTTCCTCGCCTTCCGCTACGTGAAGAACGACCTGGCCTACCGGCGCATCGCCCTGGCGTCGTTTTTCAGCTACGCCTTCAGCAACAACGTCGGCAATACGCTCGTCACCGGCGGATCGATTCGCTACCGGCTGTATTCCCTGTGGGGCCTGACGCCGGGCGAGATCGGCCGGATTGTGGCGTTCTGCAGCCTGACCTTCTACGCGGGGCTGTCGGTGATCGGCGGGGCGGCGTTCCTCATCGAGCCGACGGCGCTCCCGCTCGTGCGGTGCCTGGGCGGTGCGACGGTTCGGATGATCGGCGCGGCGGTCCTGGCCGCGTACGGCGTCTACCTGCTGACCGCGATCGTGCGCCGCCGCCCGTTCCGGTTGGGCCAATTCGAGATCGCCTTTCCCTCGTTCCGGCTTTCGCTGGCGCAGGCGGCGGTGGCGTCGGCCGATCTGGCGACCGCCGGCTTGGTGCTCTTCGTCCTTCTGCCGAAGACGAATGGGCTGTCGTACCCGGCGTTTCTGGGCGCATACGTGCTGTCGATTCTCGCCGGCTTGATCAGTCAGGTTCCCGGCGGCCTCGGCGTGTTCGAGTCGTCGATGGTGGTGTTTCTGGGCGCGCGGATGCCCTCGTCGAGCGTCTTCGGCGCGCTGCTCGTATATCGTCTGATCTACTACGTCGCGCCGTTCGCCATCGCCGTGGCCGCTCTGGGCGCGGTGGAATTGAAAGCGCGCCGCAAGGGCGTGAAGAGGATCGCCGCCGCGGTGACCAACTGGGCGCCGGCGATCGTGCCTCATGTGCTGGGCGCAGCGACCTTCATCGCCGGCGCGGCCTTGTTATTCACCGCGGCCACGCCGGAGAGCCACAGCCGCCTGCGATGGCTCCATGAGTTCCTGCCGCTGTCGGTCCCGGTCCTGGAGGTCTCTCATTTCCTGGCCAGCGTGGCGGGGACCGCGCTTCTGACGCTGGCGCTGGGGATTCAGCGGCGGGTGAACGCGGCGTATCATCTGACCGCGCTCCTCCTGTGCGGCGGGGCTGTGTTGGTGGCGCTACGCGGGGCAGAATTCGAGGAGGCGGCGGCGCTCGTTCTCATGCTGGCCGCGCTGCTGGCCTCGCGGCGCGAGTTCTACCGCAAAGCCTCGCTGTTCAGCGAGCCGTTCACCGCCGGCTGGCTCGTTCTCATCGCCATCGTGGTGGCGGCGACGTTGTGGCTGGGGTTCTTCGCGCACAAGGAGGTCGCTTACAGCAACGAGCTGTGGTGGCGGTTCTCCCTCTACGGGCACGCGCCTCGGTTTCTGCGCGCCACCGTGGGAACGGCGGTCGTCTTGCTGTGTTTCGCCGGGGGGCGCCTGCTGCGTCCAGTCAAACCCAAGCTGGAGCCGCCGGACGCGGAGACTCTGGAGCGCGCCCGCCCCATCGTCCAGAGGTCGCCGAACGCCTCGGCCAACCTGGCGCTTGTCGGCGACAAGTCGTTCCTGTTCAGCGAGAATGGGGCGGCGTTTCTCATGTACGCCGTCGAAGGCCGCGGCTGGGTGGCCATGGGCGATCCCGTCGGCCCCGAGGACGAATGGGCCGACCTGATTTGGGCGTTTCGCGATTTGGCCGATCAGCGGGGCGGCTGGCCGGTCTTCTACCAGGTCGCGCCCGAACATCTTCCCCTCTACCTCGATGCCGGGCTGACGCTGCACAAGCTGGGCGAGGAGGCCCGGGTCCCGCTGCCGGAGTTCACCCTCGAGGGCGGGGCCCACAGGGATGATCGCTATATTCTGCGCCGGCTCGAACGCGAAGGCTGCGCGTTCGAGATCGTCCCCGCCGACCAGGTCCCCGCTCTGTTGCCGACGTTTCGCGCGATCTCCGACGAGTGGCTCGCCTCGAAGAACACACGCGAGAAGGGCTTTTCTCTTGGCTTCTTCGCCGAGGACTACCTGCGGCAATTCCCCGCCGCCGTGGTCCGCAAGGAGGATCGAATTGTGGGGTTCGCCAACCTGTGGGTCGGCGCGGGAAAGGAAAGCCTCTCCATGGACCTGATGCGCCACGGCTCGGCGGCGCCGTCGGGGGTCATGGATTTTCTGATCCTGAAACTGATGTTGTGGGGAAAGGACGAAGGCTACCGCTGGTTCGACCTGGGCATGGCGCCGTTGGCCGGGCTGGAGAACCGCCCGCACGCGCCCCTGTGGAATCGGCTGGGCGACCTGATCTATCGCCACGGCGAGCGCTTTTACAACTTCCGCGGCCTGAGCGAGTTCAAGGAGAAATTCCATCCCGAGTGGCGGCCGATGTACCTAGCCTCGCCCGGCGGCTTGGCGCTGGCGCCGATCCTGGTCCACCTGGCGGCGTTGATCGGCCGGGGGTTGAGCGGGGTGGTGCGGAAGTGAGGAGGGTAGGAACCTTTGAGAAACTCCTATTCGAAAAGACTCGCCACCGGGAGGCTCAGGCCAGGGAGGAGCGGCGTCTCGACGGTTTCCTCTCGCTGGTAGACCTTGGCCTCATGGAGGGTGCGGCGGACTTCGATGCTCTTGGCGTCGGGGTCGATGATCCAGACTTCCTGGACGCCGGCGTTCAGGTACATCCGCGCCTTTTCGAGCACGCCCGAGTAGGTGTCGGAGGGCGAGATAATCTCCACCGCCAGATCGGGCGGGACTTCAGAAAAGCGCTTGGTGACGACCAGCCGCTCGGCGCGGATGAAGGACACGTCCGGCGCGCGCACGCTATCGGGATCGCGAGAGAGAATGAAGCCGACTTCGGCCATAACCTTGCCGAGTTGGCGCGCTTTGACGAAGCCTCCCAGGGCCTCGATGAGATTGCCGGCGATCACGCCATGCTCAACACAGGGTGGGACCATTTCGACGACCTTTCCATGGACCAGTTCGCCCCGGAATTCGTCCTTGGAGGCCAACGTCCAGAATTCCTCGGCCGTCATCGTGTTCTGCTGTGTGGCCAGTTCCACTGTCATGGCCGGCGCTCCTTTATCGTTTCGCCCTCAAGTATTGCGCTCCCCGTCGCATGCCGTCAAACGGAATGGTCGTGAATTGCCGATTGTCGATTGGCTCGACGACAAAACCACCGCCCGCATTGAAAGCGTCGTGGACGACGCGCGCGCGAAGCGGAGCCGGGTCGAGCAGTGGGGCAAACCGTCATCTCCTGTCGTTCGCTTGCCCCCAAGTGGAATCAGCCAATAATACTTTGCGCCCAATCAATCACCGCTTGAGCCGTCTCCATCGCCTGCTGAACTTCCGTTCGATCCACGGGGTTATAGTCGCCGGGATAGCGGGTTAGCGAAGCGTAATCGGAAAGGCGTGATGCGGCGCGCACTTGGGACGGGACCGACACGCCGGTCTGCGCGCACAAATCCAACAAACGCTCCAAATCATGAATCCGCGGGATTGCGCCTTGGCGTAGGAGAAGAACGGACTTGGCAGCCTTCTCGGCGGCCTGCTGAGTGTGGTAGCAAATGTCTTCGAGTTGAATGCGGGGCGCGTCCACGGCGGCTTCCGCCAAGGCCAAATCCGCCTTCGCACGGACCAGCCATGCCCGCGGGCTATCCGGAGGCGGGCTGCTTCCTTCGTTTGTCATACCACACCTCGCCCTCGCGCAAGGCGGCCGCGTAGATGACGCCCGGGGATTGGCCATACCGTTCGATCTGCTGCGGCGTGGCGACGACCAGGTCGAATGCGGCGGGCAACCCGCGCAACGCCAAGCGCGCATTCCACGCCTCTTGCCGCACCTTCTCCACGCCCTGTTTGACGATCAACAGGTCGATATCGCTGTCCGCATTCGATCCGCCCCGGGCATGGGAGCCGAAAAGAATGATGCTCTCGGGATCCAGGGATTCCCGTAGGCGGCGGACTATCTCGTTCTTTAACTGCGCGTTCACCATGGGAACACTCTGCCAGGAAAGCGGAGATCTTGCAAGTGCTGGAAGCAATCTCGTCCTGGGGAGCGACAGCCGGGGGAATCGCCGGATCTCAGCGCCTCTGCCCGTAATACGCCCCGGGGCCGTGCTTGCGCAGGAAGTGCTTGCCCAGCAGGACGGGGGCGATCGGCGGCTGGTTGGGCGAAAGGGCCAGCGTGTCCAGCGCCATGCGGGCGCACTCCTCGAGGACGCGCGCGTTGACGGCGGCCTCAGCCGCGTTCTTGCCCCACGCAAACGGGCCGTGGTTCGCCACCAGCGCGGCGGGCGCGTGCAGCGGGTCGATGGCGGCTTCTCGGAAGCGGCGGACGATGGCCTCGCCCGTGGCGCACTCGTAATCGCCTTGGATCTCCTGCGCCGTCAAACATGCCGTGCAGGGAACGGCGCCGTGGAAATGGTCGGCGTGGGTCGTGCCGAAGCAGGGCAGGTCGCGGCACGCCTGCGCCCAGGCCGTCGCCGCCGGCGAATGGGTGTGAACCACGCCGCCGACGCTCTCGAACGCGCGATACAGCGCCAGGTGCGTGGGCGTGTCGGACGAGGGCTTGAGGTTTCCTTCCACCGCCTGCCCGTCGCTCAACCGCACGATCGCCATGTCCTCGGGCTTCATGGAGTCGTAGGGGATGCCGCTGGGTTTGATCGCCATCACCCCGGCCGCGCGGTTGACTTGGCTGGCGTTGCCCCAGGTGAACAACACCAGCCCCAGGCGCACGAGTTCGAGATTGGCCCAGCAGACGGCTTCTTTCAAGTCGGAGTGGCAGCTTGTGGCCATGGGTTAAAGGGCAAAGGGGGGCGATGAAATTGGCTGGGGGTGCAGGATTCGAACCTGCGTATGCGGGTTCCAAAGACCCGTGCCTTACCAGCTTGGCCAACCCCCAGCGCAGCCGGGCAAGCAGGTCTATTGTCCGGGACGCCCCGCGGACGTGTCAAGGACGGTCGTTCTCCGTAGAAGTCCCCAGGTGGGTCCCGCCGTGTAGCTGATCGTTCGTGATTGCGCGGCACGCCCAGAGAGAATGCGGTTGCCGGGAATCCCGGAGAGAGGAGTCTGGAGAAAGAGCCCCTGGGGCGCAGACCACAGGGGCTCCTTTCTGGAAAGCGCGTCTTACGGGGCGGCGTTGACGATGCCGGCGAAATCCTCGGCCTTGAGGCTGGCCCCGCCGATGAGGCCGCCGTCGACGTCAGGCTGGGACAGGAGCTCCGCCGCGTTGGAGGGCTTCATGCTCCCGCCGTATTGAATGCGGACCGCGCCGGCCGTCGCCTGGTCGTAAAGCTTCGCCAGCAGGCCGCGGATGAACTTGTGCGCGTCCTGCGCCTGCTGCGGGGTGGCGTTGCGGCCCGTGCCGATGGCCCAGACCGGCTCGTAGGCGACGACGGTCTGGAGGGCGTCGGCCGCGGAAAGCCCTGCATAGGCGCCGCAGACCTGCCTCTCCACCACCTTCTCCGTCTCGTTGGCTTCGCGCTGAGCCAGAGTTTCGCCGACGCAGAGGATCGGCTTGATCCCGGCGGCCAGCAACGCCTTGGCCTTCTTGTTCACGCCCTCGTCCGTTTCGCCGAAATACTGTCGGCGCTCGGAGTGGCCGACGATGCAGTAGTCGCAGCCGAGGTCCTTGAGCATCGGGGGCGAGACTTCGCCGGTGAAGGCGCCGCTCGGCTCGTGGCAGCAGTTCTGCGCGCCGAGGCGGATGTTCGACCCCGTGAGAAGCGCGCCGACCGTTTCCAACGCGGTGAACGGCGGGCAGACGGCGACCTCGGCCTTGGCGTTGGCCACCAGCGGCTTGAGCGCCTCGACCAGCGCCCGGGCCTCCGGGCGGGTCTTGTTCAACTTCCAGTTTCCGGCGATGAACGCGATGCGCATGGGAACGACTCCATTGTGGGTTTCTGGCTTCTCGATCCGAGCGTCCAGTTTCGCGCGCGAGTCTATTACGACTCGGCGGACCGCGGCAATCCGAAAGGGCCGCAACCGGGGCGATGAAGCGCATCTCGTGTTTTGGACGCCCTACGGGTCCGTAGCCACCCCCGGCGGGGAGACGTTGACCGATGCTCGCTCGCCGCGCGAACCGAAAGTAAGGACGATCTTGCACAAGAGGAGGAACAGCCGTCCAATCCCTTCGCGGGGAAGAGGACGAGAGTCAAATACCGATCGCGGCATAAATAATGCAATGCCACCCTCGCCGAATTGCCAATGCTGACGGGATTTTCATGGGGTGGCGTTGTTGCATTATTTATGCCGCGATATACAAGGGGTCTTCCAAGTCCCGCGCCCTTCGCGCCAACCCTCGTCATTTCAGCTCGTTTTGTGGAATTTCCGGCCCGTTTTCGTGCGCCAAGCCGCGAGCACAACAAGGACAATCACGGCAAGAGCCACGAGAAGCGGCCACGGACGTTGGAAGCGCAGGGCGGCGCCGAGGGGCCGCTCAGAGTGTTGTGAGGCGGGGGGACCTTCCTGAGGCCCGCGCATCTGAGGGCTTTGGGGGGCTGGAGACTCTCCACTCGACGCTCGGGCCAGTTCGTTGTTTGCTTCCTTCGCCGCTTGGAATAGCATCATATCCCGAAGAGGATCGGATGTGTTGTAGTGGAAGCCATCGGAACTGACTCGGTAATCGATCACCGCCCGGTCGGGGGGCAAGGCGCGGTCAAAGAGAGCCTTGGTGTCCAGATCGGGAAGGTTGATCTCAAAGGAGAGGAGTGTGGTCTGTTCGCGCTTGATCAGATCGAGTGTGTCTGCGGCGCCTGTTTCGTTGCGTCGGTAGCTCTCGCGCACAATCGTAGTTGGATACCAGATGCCGCTCTTGTCCATGACAAGATCGTCATAGCGCGTGATCGTCTCCCGTTCCAAGTTTTCCCGACTCGGGCGCCAATAGTGAGCCTCGCGGACTACGAACGACTTTTCCGGGTCAACCTTCAGTTCCAGCCCGGGCAGAGGCGGATCCGTCTTTGCGCGGGGGTTGGTCGACACGTCCACCACGGCCGCGTCGTCCAGGGTTGCTGTGTGCACTTCCAGGACATCGGACAAGTTGAGGAGGCGATTGGCTTCTTGCGACAGCAGATAGTCGAGCCCGGTAAGGCAAGCGCTTTCGTTGCCGATCGCCTCCTCGCCTCGCCGGTTGGGCACGCCCTTCCATATGCAGATGGGGTTGTTGGCGATGGCGGGGACGCTTCGGCGCTCGTCACCCCAGTCCAACGTGACGGCGAAAAGCTTGTACGGGCCCTGGGCCGCCGCGTCGGAAGAGGGCTCGTAGCTATCCAGGCGGACCATGTCAGGGCCGACGGCGGTCAGGATATGCCGCGTGTCGGACCGATACTCGGGCTGGCCTTCCGGGTTCTGTATTGTTTCCTTCTTTACCACTTTGCCATCGACAATCATAACCTGCGTGCTGGATCTTGGGCCGGGGCGCGCCGGCATGTAAATGCTTCTCAAGTATTCCACCCGCATGTTTTGGATGGCCTCGTCACGTTCCTTCATCCCTTGCAGCGTGGCTTCGGCGGACAGGGTGATCGCGCTCCCAAGCGCATGTTTCGGCACGCCCAAGACCGCCATGACAAGAAAAAAAGCAAGTGGCTCTCCGTATTTTCGCATCCGAACCCTCCGTTAACGCGGATGACATAACGCAACCTCCGGCTCGCGGCGACTATCCGCGCCTGGGTTGCCAACGCGCGGCCCATTCGGCGCCTCGGCGCTCCGCGCGAGCCGAGGGGGCGCTTTGCCGAGACCCTCGTGGAATTTGCATTTCCAAAGCAAATGAGGCCGCCAGCGCGAAGGCTAGCACTCTGACCGCGCTCTTGCGACGCGTCTTGTCATGAGCCCCGCGCGTCAACGAGAGGTTCGGCGACGACAAAACGCCAGAGGGACCGTTTCAACGCTTCCCCGCGCCCCTCGCGCCATCGCGGCCAGAGCGCTAGCGCCGCGCGCTGGAACTTCGCACTCCTTCTTTCGACGCAAACGCCTTCTGCATCGACCAGCGCCGTGTGGGTTAGCCCGTGCAGCTGCTTCCGCTCAAGCTTGCATCAGGCGTTGTCCCAGGCGCTGTCCCGTCGGCGTCCCAATGGCAGCCCCAATACCAAGGGTCGTGCCCCACGTACTTCGAGCAGTTTGTCGTGTGAAGAGACTCCGTGCAGCAAGTCATGCCGGATTGGCCCGATCCGGCCAAACCGCATCCAAGCCCACTGCACACCAACTGGACTTTTCCATCCACACATTGGTCTCCCGCAGGATCGTAGGTAATGAGCGCCTTGGGAACCGTCTTCGAACAGCTGGCGTTGGCGCGCACGGCAAGAAGCGCCAAGGACACTCCAATCAGGGCCGCCGTCGCCGCAATGAAACACCATCGCCGTCTTATCATTTCCTTCTCTCCTTTCTTCACTCCGTTCGCGCGGTTGGGTTTGCCGCGAACGGAATCCATCCTTGTGATTCCGCAAACAGGGCATTCCGCAACATGTCGAGCGCGGATCTCAAGCCTGCGAAGCGCAGGCTCAGCCGGTGCAATCGGAGCCAGTCAAGGAGGCGTTGGGCGTTGCCCCTGGCGCTGTGCCGTCCGCGTCCCAGTGGCAGCCTCGATACCAAGGGTCGTGCCCCACGTACTTGGAGCAACTCGTCGTATGAGTCGAGTCCGTGCAGCATGTTTTTCCGGCTTCTCCTGATCCGGCGGACGCGCAGGCGAGTCCGTTGCAGACGAGCTTGACTTTGCCGTCCACACAGTCTTCCCCGCCCGGTGTATAGTAAACCGCGGTTGAGGACACGGTCTTTCAGCACGCGCCGTGCGCAATGGCCGCCGCCAGCCCGGCCAGGACACAAACAACGAGAGCCGTCTTCAGAGAGAGGGTTCGACCTGTGATTGTCCGAAACATTTGCTGTCTCCTTTCCAGTCAATTCCGCGGCCTGTTCTTCCCGTTTCGCGACAGAAGAAGCTTAGCCCTTCTCAGAACGTCCTTTTCTCACACGCCTCAGGGGCAGCTGGCGCCCGAAAGAGTGGCTGTCGCGCATGTGCCGTTGTCCGGATCGATATCGGTGTAGGTGCACCATTCGATCCCGAAGAGGCATATGGGATACATAATACAGTGCCAGTCCATGATGCGTCTTGAACAGAGGACAGTCGTTATGGACTCCGAACAGCACACTTGTCCACTGTCGGCGGGCGCGCAGACGGAACCGGAACAAATCTTCTGAATTTGACCGTCGTTCGCCTCGACGCAGTCAGGGTACGTGATGCACGTCGCTGGCGTCGTTGTGTAGCACGTGGCGGTCAATGACCTCTGCGCAAAGAAGGCAAACAGGATCGCTACAGCCGTCCAACCCAGGCTTGCCTTGGTCGGAAATCGGCGTCGTGTGGGCCGAATCATGGGGATCACCTCCTTTCCTTGGAGAGTGGCGAGAACCCGCGCTGTTATTTGCACGCGCCGCTGGGATGAGCGGTGGGGCACGTGCCCGTGGCGCCTCCCGCGTTGGTCAAAGTGTAGTGAGGCCAGGGCCAGGGATGCCAGTCGCCCATGTATTCCGTGCAATCCACCGTGTCGTTTGACGTCGTGCAACAGGCATAGTCGCTCCCGCTCGCACAATCGCTTCCCGGGCAGACCTTCTTGTAAGAGCCTTCGAAACACTCTTGATCCCCGGAAATGCACTCCCCTGAAACAACTTTGTAGCAGTTGGCTGCGAGACACGTGGAATGAGGGATGAGGACCCCTGCCAACACCGCGGCACACAACAAGGCGCCGCCGATCCACGGCCACGTCGTTTCCGCATGCGTTCGACGCTCCATTCCAATCACCTCCTTTCTGGTCTCATATCGCCTAAAAGGGACTTTGGTCGAGGATAGCGTAAATCGGAATTCGGTATTCTTTTGCGCCGTCGGATATATAGATGTCGTCTTCAATTGGGCCACTGAGATCGGTCGGCTGGCGGGCCGCGGCGAGCTGACACGCCAGAACCCATTCGTTGGAGGATGGGTGGTTCACAATGCACTCCATTTTGAGTTTCCGCGGCGCTCGCGACACGCGCAACGGCGCGTCGGCCTTGCCGCGGCTCTGAATCCGAATCTCCGATGCGCACTGCATGCCGTTCCGGACAAACCCGAAGAACAGGCGCTGGGGGAGGAGGCGCAGATCGCCCGTCTTTTCTATGCTCACCGGCAGGGAGAACTGATCCGGCTGGTCTTCGACGTTGACTACCACCCTAAGGCAGTCCGTCCACGCGCCCTCCGGAAGAGCAGATAGGTTCGTCCGCAGGCGGACGGATATTAATGCGCATCCACCCGGCCGACCATGGCCGCTTCAAGAAAGGAGACCTTCTTGCCGATCTCGACGACCAGGTATAAGGGCAGGCGGAAGGGCCCATACCGCGTCGCAGGGTCGAAGGTGGCCGCAAACGAAACTGACTGTCCGGGGTCCAATTCGCAGGGCTTGAAATCAACCACGGTGCATCCGCAGCTGGAATGGAGTCGCAATAGATTGGCCGCCTGCACGCCAACGTTTGTCGCTTTGAACTGGCATTTCTTCTTCCCCGAATCTCTAAGCACCGCTCCCATGTCGAGCACCATGGGGACGATGCGCACGGTTCTGGAAGTCAGATCATCTTGGCTTGAACGAGACGAGGCGCTGGACGGCGACTTCGAGTCGGGCAAGGGCATGCCGTAATCCCCGGGACGCTGGACTTGCAGCCACTTGACTGCCGCCGCGGAAGACTGGCCTGAGTGAGAGTAGGCGGTTATGCTTCCGTGGGTTGCCGCCCACGGCGCGAATAGGCTCACGCGCAGTTTCCGCGTTTCGCCGCTTGGGATTTCGTTCGATCCCAGAAGAACCGCCGCGATGCAAGGAGACGAGCTGACCATACGCTCCACGATGATGGGCTCCGTTCCTTGGTTTTGGATCTCGACGGTCCGGCTTTGAACCCGGTCAAGCGGCGGCTCGCCAAAATCCACCGCGGTAGGGACCAACGCCATCGTTTCGGCTCCGCGGGCGGCCAGCGCGTCAAATACCGCAAAGCAGACCAACCACATGCGCCGCTGACCGCAGGGACTGTTCCCCCGGTTGCGTGAGATTCCGAGCAAAGGCATTGTGCGCTCCGCGGGCATGACAGGGCGACGGCGCGTAGACTTGTCCATTGCCTGTTGTCAAAGAAAGATTCGAGGCGGTTCAGGCTTCCTCGACGTCGCGGAAGGCCGGTTCCCCCTCGGGTCGCACTCTCCTGGTCTACCTGCGTGACGTTGAACCCGGAGACAACGCGTCATTCTCCCGGATCTCCCGAGTGGCCGCCGTGGCCTGCCGAGGCCCGTGTATCAGGCGGGCGCGACAGTCGAAAATCATCTCCAGCCCAG
>JAPLSS010000321.1 GCA_026398515.1 Candidatus Sumerlaeota bacterium
CGCGGAGTCGACCGAGTTGTGCAGCAAGACGTTGTCCATGAACATCTGGCTGTAAAAGATTGGCCCCACGAGCCCGAGCATCGAGCCGGCGAAAATGAGCAGCAGGTCGACGCTGACGCGGAAGGGATAGGCGAGGATGTGGCGGACGGTGCGCGCCATGACGGCGAGGACTGCGGCGCCGTGCACCTTTTCGCGGTCTCGGCGGGAGACGTGGCGCATCGAAGCGCCGAAGTATTTGGTTGATTCGGGGACGAATTCGTCGGGCATGGAACCGAGCATCCCGTCCTATACAACGGTTGGCCACGAAACGGCGTGAGCCATAGAATGTGATTTTCTTCGCGGAGGGGCGGGGGTGTCAAGTCGGACAACGGCGACGAAGTGGACGAACCGGACGGACCGGACGGGATGGACGGGCGAGGCGGCAGGCGGCGATTCAGGGAAAGGGCTATTTCTCGCCGTAGAAGAGAGTCGAGCGGCCGAGAAGGTCTTCGTGGCGAATGCGCTGGAGCGCGGCTTCGGCCATCCAGGTTTCGATTTCGCCGATGGTGTAGGTGCGGCCGGCTTCGGTGTTGGCCAGCATGTTGACCGCGAACAGGGCGGCGGGGGCGGGCGAGATTCGGTCTTCATTCAGCGCGAACTCGTTGACGACGAGGAGGCCGCCTGGGGCCAGCGCCGCCGCGCTCTTGCGCACGATCCGGCGGCACTCGTCGGCGCTGAAGCTGTGCAGGAGATTCGAGACGAGGACCAAGTCGAAATCGGCGCCGTAGTCGACGGCGAGCGCGTCGCCCTCGCGCGTATCGACCTGCTTTGCCATGCCTTGGCGGGCGATGTTCTCGCGGGCGACTTCCAGCGTCGGGGCCAAGTCGAGAATCGTCGCGCGCAACGACGGTTTGCGCCGCGCCAGCGCGATGGAATAGGTTCCCGGGCCGCCGCCGACGTCGAGCATGCGTTCGATGCGCGAGAGGTCCAGGCGCCGCGTCAGTTCCTCGGCCGAAGGCAGCCCGACTTCCGCCATGCCCATGATGAAGGCGTGAATGCGCTTGCGATCCGGCCCCGCGGCGGCGCGGACCTTGGGTTTGCCCGAGCGGATCGTCTGATCGAGCGCGCCCCAACTGTCCCACATCATGCGGTGGTGGGCGATGATGCTGGCCTGCGAGCCGGGGCGGCCGGGCAGCAAGGCGTCCGCCACGGCGGGATTCAGCGAGAAGCGCCCGGAGCCCTTGTCCTTGCGCAGCAACTCCATGGCCGTCAGCGCGTGCAGGAGGATGTCGATCCCGCGCTCGTCCAGGTGGAGCGCGGCGGCGGCCTCGTGGGGCGTTTTGGCACCTTGGTCCAGGGATTCAAAGACGCCCAATTCTTCGCCGGCGAACAGGATGCGCGACAGCCAGAATCCGCGCACGAGTTGGTGCAGGTCGATGGGAGACGAATCGCTTGGCATGGGGGAAATCCTTTTTTGTCCGGGTCGTGCGGGGCCAATAGGACTTATAGGACGTATTGGACCTATAGGACATACAAAAAAGCGTTGCCAGAAATCGTCAGGCGGCGTGGGCAAACCCGAAGGCGAAATCCAACGCGCAGCCGAGAAACAGGCCGATCGAGACAAAACCGTTGAGCGTGAAGAAGGCGGTGTTCAGCCGCGAGAGGTCGTTGGGCTTCACCAGCCAGTGCTCCCACGTCATCAGCGCGCCCGAGGCCGCCAGCGCCGCCAGGTACAGGTAGCCGAGCGATCCGAGGAAGTAGACCGCCAGGAACGCGACGAAGGCCGCCACGTGGAGGAGCGACGAGACCGCCAGCGCCCGGGGGATGCCGAGCGCCTTGGGGATCGAGTAGAGAGAGGTCCGCACGTCGTGCTCGTAGTCCTGGCAGGCGTAGAGGATGTCGAACCCCGCCGTCCACAGCAGGACGCCCAGGCACACCACCAGCGGGGCCGCCGCCAGGTCGCCGCGCACGGCGATCCAGGCCCCCACGGGGGCGATCCCCAACGCCAGGCCGAGGACGAAGTGCGACAGGTTGGTGAAGCGCTTGGTGTAGGAGTAGCCGAGGAGGACGGCCAGCGCGACGGGCGAGAGCGCCAATGCCAGGCGGTTCAGCATCGCGGCGCTGAGGAGAAACCCCGCTACGGCCGCCAGCGTGAAGACCCACACAAACCGCCGGGTCAGCGCGCCCGCCGGCAGCGCCCGCCCCGCCGTGCGCGGGTTGCGCGCGTCGAGGGCGTGATCGGCCAGGCGGTTGAAGGCCATCGCCGCCGAACGCGCGCAGACGCAGGCCGCGACGATCCAGGCGAACGTTCGCGCCGGGGGCCATCCGCGCGCGGCCAGCATCATCCCGATCAGCGCGAACGGCAGCGCGAAGACCGAATGGTGGAAACGGATCATTTCCAGGACGAGGCGGAGGCGGCGAAGCATGGGGGGTTTCGATT
>JAPLSS010000428.1 GCA_026398515.1 Candidatus Sumerlaeota bacterium
GCATTCGTCACCGGATCGTTGGCAAACTGAACGAGCCGAGCATGTCCCTCCGCGATGGCCTCGCGCAACTGGCGCGCTCGATCCAGGTCCGTCCACTTCGCCTGTCTCTCCCAGAGCGGAAACCGGCGATGCAAATCCCGGTCGATCATGTTCCGATGTCCGATAGCGGCGCCCAGTTCTCAAAGTCATCCTCCTCCCCGTTCTTCTGCTGTTTGCGATAGAGCAGGTATTCATAGGCCTTTGAAAGGGCCAGGATCGCTTTGGGGATGTCGTCTACGCCAAGGCTGCCCGTGGATTTGAAACCCTCTCGCTCGTCCTTGTACGTGCGCTCGACGAGCACCTTGTAACTGCTGAACGTCTTGCCCTCGGAACTCAACCGCCGGTTCTCCCAAACGGCTGCACGCACCGCGCCCACCTTGAACGCCTTTTCCGGTTTGCTTCCATCGTATGGCATCTTTCCTCACCCCTTGGCGCCGGGGTCTCCGGCGCCTGATTGCTTCACGACGATCCGCGACGTGAATCTTCGCCCGCAGGCTCTGCACCTGCGCAAGCGCGCATTGCCATCCTGGCGCTTGCGAAAGCCCTTCCAAATGGTCCTCGTTGAGGAACAATGAGGGCACTTATACGGTCTTCCCGACATTACACATCACCTCGCGCCATTCACGAGTCCTTCGAGTATTTAATACTTTCGGTTTGGGACTCGCCGCCTGGCCGAAAGCTTTATTAAGGAGTGGGTCTCTCCATGGGTCATGGGACACGACCTAACGACACGAGCCTCGAAGCGCGCATTACTCTGCCTTGCCCTCTTGCTGCTGGTAGGCTGCGATTCGGCTCCGCTGGAGGAGTGCAGAGACACATGCAAGCTCATACGGAACGTTTCGGCTGTGTTTCAGGACTACCTGGGAAGGCTCCGTGCCAATCCGTGCGGGTTCCTGCGCGTCGAGACGCCATTGATTGAGACCGTAGGAGTTCTTACAGCGCCCGCCGATCCGGATGCCTGGCTCTCTCTGTACGTGACGCCCGATCTTTCGCTCAACGCGTCCCTCTTTGTTTTGGACCACTGCGCGCCGGTCTTTCGTAAGAAAGTCGGCCGGAGTCCTCTGTTCATTCTTGGCCCTCTACCGCAAGGCAAGTACGTCGTCATGCTGCCAAGCGCCGCCTTTGGAAGATCACTACAGGGGTTCCCGGTAATCGCCCCGGCTTCCACTCCGAATCTTACCGTCGAAATGGCGTTCTATGGCGGCAACTCCCAATACTCTCTCGCGGCATTCTCCGTTCGCCCCGTCTCCGCGCAGGACTCGGAACAACGCTCCAACCGAAGCCAGGTGATCGCTCGTGACCCCGCCAGATGACGCAGGCGGGTTTTGCCGATCCAATCCACTCTTGGCCGGGATCCAATGGGTCTCCCGGAGAGTGGATGACTTGAAGGAAGAGGCGCGCCGGTTCTATTATGCCGTGATTCTGAGCGCCCATCCCTGCCCGCGCTGTGGAGGCCAACTCCGGATGACGGGCCCGAGCCGCTGCGACTGCCGCTGCGGAACGCAGATGGATCCGACTGTTGAGTTTCAACGGAGCGCCTGCTGCGGCGTCCCGCTTGCGCGCAGAGACCTCCACTATGTCTGCTCCGCGTGTCAGAAAATTGTGCCATCCAGATTTCTGTTCGACGAGCGCCTATTCGACCAACAGTACTACTGCGAGAAAATGCGCGAGTCCCGCGAACGCAAAGCCAGGAAGATCGAGCAACTGAAAGCGATGCTGGCCGCCTCCCGGTCCGGCGTCCTTTGGATCACCGAGATGCCGCCGCTCGAAGCCATCCCCGGGCTGGAACTCGAACTGGACGGCTTCATCGGCTCAATCTCGCTTCTTCCTCTAGCGGAGTTCCTCGGGCAAGACGGCTTCAATCTCGAACACTATCGCCGATCCATTCTCGGCAGCGTTCCCCCGGGATGCATCATTCGGTTTAGCGCCATCCCGCCGGTCTTCGAGGATTCTCGCCTGGACCGGGTGCGGAAGTTCATCGCGCTCCTGTTCATGGAGCAATCCCGCGAAGCCCTCCTCACCCAGGAAGGCGAGGAGATCAAGGTGGAGATCTATGAAGCTGACTGAAAAAGACAAGGAGTTCCTGGAGAAACTGCGCGCCCTGCAGGACAAGCGGGATCTTTTGATTGAATCGCGCGAAGATGGCATCAAACGCCTGATCCTCCGCAAGAACTACGGTGATAAGATCGAGGGCGAATTCGGAATGACCCGCCAGGGGGTCAGGTGGAGGTTTCAGCGGCTCTTGAACGAGATCTACCCATCCGCCTACGAGACGATCTTATTCATCGAAACGAGCTTCGGCGTCGAACTACGCGCCCCAGCCATGGCGATAGCCCGCCAGCGAGCAGAGATGCGCCGAGAGGCTCTCGAAAGAACCGGGCAGCGCATGGGTCCAGGCAGCGGAGGGCGAAATCGTCAGCGCGAAGATTGACGCCAACTACAACCGGATCGCCCGCACGGAAGACCTGGACGAGCTGGCGGCCTTGCTCTTCCCCGGCAACCGCAATCACCAGCGAGTATTCGTGGCGATCTTCGTCGAGCTCAAGTGGGCAGATGGCCAGTTCCTCTCGGCCCTGGAGCCGGTGGCCGATAGGCACGGATTGAGTCGTCGCACGCAGGAAACGGTCCGAGCCAAGATGCGGCGCTTGGGCTTGATCGATCACGTTTCTCGCTTCAATCGAAAATACGGCTATAGGGAAGGCTGGGTATTCTCGACCCGCTTCTCCAAAGCGCTGAATCGGGCAGCGGATCTCGTGAGCCGACTCAAAGAGCCAAAAGACGTTCGACAAAAGGCCAAAGAAGAGCGTCTGATCGATTACATTTGACGGCGGCCCAAATCTCGCCCTTCTTTGTGACGACCATTTATATGTCGGAGCAAACGCGGCCCAAAGGGTCGCGTGGTGGATTCCCCTTGCGGCCTGCCCCTATCTCGGGTCAATCTCCTCTAACGGATTCAGGGACAACCGCAGCGGAAATGGATCGGCTTCCCGCCTCTGCTACATCCAATCCCCAAGGCAAATCCTCCGCCCAAAAGACCGCCCGCCCTCGCGAGATCGCCACGAACGGGCCCGGTGCCCCAACGGCAGTCCAGCCCGCCGGAATCGAAATCAAACGGCCAGCGTCATCGTGGAAATACACCCGGTCCTCGTCCCAGTTCCACAAGCCAACCGACCAGCGCGATCTCCGGCCCCCATCAACGGATGGAACGAATGAACGACCCGAAAACGTTTCGCACCACCGCGCCGTGAGGAAGAAACCGAATGCGTAGGCCAACGGCAAGATCGAAGGTACCTACCAATGGCTCAAGGCCGACTCCACCTGCCCGAAGCCGCCGTTGCCGCTCGAAGTCGCCAGGCGCATCACCGCGCCCTATGTCGACAGCTACCACAATAGCGCCCTACTGCCAAGCGCCACTGGACTCATCGCCCCCCTGACAAACTCGCCGCGCGCGAAAAGGAAGATCCTCGACAGGCGCAATCGGCGACTGGATAAAGCGAGAACGGCGACGACAATCTCGTCATGCCGTAAGCGAAGGCCGAGCCCCCGAGCCAAGCTTGACAAACTCCACACCGGTGAGCATGATCCCATCAGCCGGTGAAACGGACACGGGCTCTGCTGGGGAGCACCCCGCCAGGGATAGCCGGCCGAGGTTTAATGGGATGCCGCACGTACGGGCCCGACCCCTCCGCCCGGCCCTCGCGTATCTCAAACAATCCTCCCATCCCTCCAAGCACCCATTCTCAGGCCACACTAAATTCCGCACCGGTTCCGTTCGATTCAGGCCGAATCAGCACGCCTGGTTAGAAGGATTCCCACGCATTTGATTCCATCACATCACTTGAGGCGGAGACAGGTCATGACTGAGCACAGTAGGAACGCTGATCCGCGACATCTTTCGGGCTCCACACCATTTTTAACCACGAGCGGGATTCACCCCGGGGACCTGATACTAGACCGTTATCAAATCGTCGAGCAGATAGGGGCGGGGGGCTTTGGAGAAGTGTGGTTGGCGCGTGACAAGGAACAGCAAGATGAGTTACGGGCACTCAAAATTGTTCCGCGCAATATGCGATTCGATCAAAGCGCAGTCGAACTTCTCAAACGCGAAGGGAGATTGCTTGGCAGGCTTAATCATTCCAACATTGTCAGAGTGTATGATTGCCTGCTTGACCAGCACGGAAATCCCGTCATAGTTTTGCGGTACGTTCCTGGATGGGCGCATAACGGAAAGAAACTGCGGGATTTGAAAGACTGGCTAGACCACTCCAAGAAACTCAGTGAATCCGACATTAGAGCGATACTTCTCCCCATTCTCGATGGCCTGCAATATGCGCACACCTACAGAGATACTCTGGTCGCTAACGGCATGGTGCATCGCGACCTCAAACCCTCTAACATTTTGCTGGATAGAGACGGCCAACCCATAATTGCCGATTTCCGAATCGCCCATCGCATCCAAACTATGACCCGCGCCTATACCAGTGTTCTATCTAATGCCGGAACCATTCAATACATGTCTCCCGAGCAGGTTCGTGGGCGCAACATTGGGCCGCAATCCGATATTTACAGTCTTGGCATTATGCTCTATGAACTACTTACGGGCGCTCCTCCATTCGTTGAGGGAGACATCGGCTATCAGCATGTTCATGAAGCCGTCCCGCCACTGAGCGGAGTCTCGCTCGTTCTAGGTGCGATAATCCAAAGGTCTTTGGAGAAGGATCCGCGTAGGCGATGGCCCTCCTGTCTGGTCATGATCAACATCCTATTGGGCACGATTTCTCCTAATGATGTATCTTATCCAGAAGACGAGACTTTGAGCAAAGGCGAATCCTTTCAGGCAAGTACGACGAAGCAACAATCACATGGGCAGAATTCGCTTCAGCATGAAGTAGAACAGGATATAGTGGAAGTACGGAACTTGATGATGCAAGGAAAACCATCGTCAGAATATTTGGCCGATCAAGGATCGCGGGTCTCAATTTGGAAGCAGGCGGCTGAATTGGGAATTCCCGCCGGACAATATCTTTGGGGCCTCTGCTATTTTAATGGGATCGGGACGGGGAAATCAGAATCGCAAGCGGCAAACTGGTTCCAAAAGGCAGCAATACAGGAATATCCTCTCGGGCAGCGTGCACTCGGTTACTGTCTCTCTAATGGCACAGGTATGCCTGAAGACAAACACACAGGGGCAAAATGGTTTCGCGAGGCGGCCGAAAAGGGATGTCCGCTTAGCCAGTACGAACTTGGTCTTTGCTTATCCAACGGTTTAGGAGCCACAAAGGACGAATACGAAGCGGTAAGGTGGTTCCGTAAGGCTGCTGAGCAGGGTGTTGCCGGTGCTCAAGCTAGCCTAGCTGTCTGTTTTCTGCACGGCATAGGCATCCCGAAGGATGAATACGAGGCCGCGAGATGGTACCGTGAATCTGCCGAGCAGGGTTATTCTTATGGTCAGTATGGTTTGGCTTTCTGCCTGTTACAGGGCGCAGGTGCCCCAAAGAACGAATATGAGGGCGTTACCTGGTGCCGCAAGGCCGCTGAGCAAGGAAATGCCGATGCTCAAAGCCAGCTAGGTTATTGTCTTCAAGAAGGCATAGGTCTTTCTAAGGCCGAATCTGAAGCGTTTAAGTGGTACCAAAAGGCGGCGGAGCAAGGCAATACGGCTGGCGAGACTAATCTTGGTTGCTGCTATGAGAATGGCATAGGAGTGACTCAAGACGTCATGCAGGCCATTCATTGGTACCACAAGGCTGCCGATCGGGGGGAGGCGACGGCATGTTATAATCTCTGTCTGATCTATGGTCAGGGCAACGGGGTACCCAAGGATGCTACAAGATCGGCGCAATTCTGTGAAACTGCTGCTCAGAATGGAAATATAGACGCCCAGCGAACTCTTGGTTTACTTTACGGCCGCGGCCAAGGGATTCGACAAGACTACTATCTGGCTGAGAAGTGGCTTAAGAAGGCTGCAGAGCGGGGTGATATAGTCAGCAAGAGATCGCTCGGGTGGCTCTACCTGATGGATAAGTGCGGTGAGGGACACACTGACGAGGGATTGGCGTATCTCGTTGATGCTGCCAGCGATGGCGATGAACAGGCGACGGAGATGCTCCAAAAGATCGCCGATGGGGGCCCTCAAAAGAAGAAGAAATGTATCATTGCCACCGCCACCTGGAGCGCGCTGGGGTATCCCGATGATTGTGTCGAGCTACAACAAATGCGGCATGTGCGCGATACCTATATGCGGGAAACACCGGAGCGGCTTAATGAAGTTCGTCGGTATTATCATATGGCCCCTATCTTGGTCGAGTTGATTGAATCACTACCCAGACCTGTTGAGGAATATCAGCGGATTGCACAAGAGTATCTTGTACCTATAACAGCATTGCTTACAGATGGGCGTAACGGCGAGGCTCGATCATGTTTCCATGAAATGCTTCAAGACCTTTACACGCGGCACGTTCTTCCAAGATTAGGCCAATAGTCGAAAATCATAAGCAACTATATCCGCGGCACTTTGTGAGATCTACTAGAAGCTGTCTCGAAACCTGTTCAGCCCGATCATGATTGGGGTTTGGGTAATAGGCGCATGAAAGATTTTCGGATAATACCCCCAGAGAATGCACGGCTGCCGGTTGTTGGTCAGCGAGGCGAACACGCATTCGACTTTCCAGCGGCGCTCGTAGCGGCGAGTGCCCGGCCGTTCTGCTGTGGCGGGCGTCTGCGCCCGGCGCGGTGCGGAGTGATCAGTTCAATGCCGCGCTCTTGCAGGGCAGCGCGCAGCCGATCACTGTCGTAGGCCTTGCCGACTACCAGGCGCTGCGGCTCCTCGCCCCACGCTACGGCGTCGAGCGTTTCTCGGCGAGCGTGACTTCGGCGGGCGATGCAGGGGCCGGGAGATAGCCATCAGGAAGACGCGCGCCGTCCGCCATGACCATAAGATTGACGCTTTGCCCCGTCTTTGTCTTTGCGATTTCGGGGCTCCATTTTTTTTGGTTTTCACGCGGATATGCGCGCTTGTCGTCGAGAAGCCGGGGTCAAGCCAAGCCAACGAGCGGGCAGTGGATTGTAAAGATCTTCACCCTCCTTCGTGGAACTCAGGAACCTCCTCATTCTCCCGGCAAGAAGCCCCTCCGGCCAGATCGTTTTCCCCTGTCATCCCCTCCCTTGAGCACAATTCGCCAGGATTCGCAGGGTTTTTGGGGTGGCCTCGTTCCGCGCCACACCCGTGATCGCGCTCGTGGCGTTTTAACAGCGGTCGGACCTGAACTGCCTGCAATCTGCCCATATTATCGAGGTTTAGCTGGCCTCCATGCTGGAATTCCATTTCTCGTTCTGCGCCGCTCACAGGATGGTGGACCCGCTCTCTGCCAGCGCCACATGCAGGGAGCAGGATCACATCCAGGGCGCGCAGATAACAAGTTGCCGGGGTTGAAACGGGCGTCTCTGGCATAATGCCAGCGATTCTCCGGGAGGGCCTGAATCGTCTCGGTGTGGATTGATGTCCAGATGCTCGTATTGATGCCATTCCCAGACGACCATCCCATCGGGGGAGACCTCCTGAATAACGTCGGAATGAAGCGCCTCGCGGCGTTCCGGCTCCTTGGCCTGGCGGCGGATTGCGTCCGGCACGGATTCGTGAAAGATGATCAGCACGTTGCCCGTGGTCGTCTTCTCCACGTTGTGGTGCAGCCAAAGATCGCCGGGCGGCGCGTACTCCCAAACCAGCCGTCCGTCCCAGTTGTGCTCCTCCTCGCAGTCATCTCTCAGGTTTCCGGTTGTTCGCAGCACGAGCATGCGCCCACTCGGCTGCAGCCTCGCCCGCTGCGCGCTGCCCTTCTTCCGGCCTCCGTCCATCTTCCATTGACGGACGGCGGTCCCGTTCATGTCGATGAGCCCCACAGGTCTTTTTCACCGGATCGCCCGCGCAGCCGTTTTGATTGAGCCAGAAGGTGATGGTCTCATCGGGGCTCATCCAATCCTGGCTGCCATTCCACGGTTTCACTGGGTCCGCCGTACCGGGCATGAGGAGGATCGGCACGGGCCGGTCGAGGTTCGGCTAATCCTTCTCCGCCGCGTGACGGCCAGCGTCTTGTCGTCGCCGAAGCCGCGCACCCGCCCGTCGATATGAAACTCGTGTTCGCCCAATCCAATGACGAGAGCCTTCAGATCGTATTTTCCGAAGCTGCGATACTGCATGGCTTCACTTCAACTCTGAGAATCAACGACGGCCGCCCAACCGAGCATGATTAGTCCTTCCTTCTCAGCGAAGCATCGAATGCAGCACCCGCCCCTCGGACTGGGCCGGCGGCTTGATGCCGAGCAACTGAGCCGCCGTCGGCGCGAGGTCCTCGGGCCAGACCGGGCGCTCTTCGCGAAACCCCGTGCGAACCCCAGTCCCGGAGAACAGAAACATCCCTTTCAGACTGCTCTCGCCGCCCGCGGCCAGCGGGTAGCATGGCCCATGGATGCCGCCATATTCGGCGGGCCGGAGGACAAGAATGTCCGCCTGGCGCGGGCCGTGAATCCCAAATGGCGCCGCCTGCTCCCACGGGAGCGCGACAGGGAATGCCCGTTCTCCGGAAACGGGCAAGACGGCGGCCGACAGCGCCCGCAGCGCGGCTCGAACGTTCTTCTTCCGTTCGGCCCGCTCCCCGGCGGTCCGCGGTTTCCAGGGGCGCACGTTGACGAACCCCTTCTCGGCCGAAGGGAAAGCGATGGACGTCTCATAGTCGATGGCGCCGGCGCCCGTGCGGAATAGCAGCCCGGCCCTCTCCAGCGCGAGGGCCACGTCCAAACCTGGGCGAACTTGCCAGGGATCGACGACGCCATGCTGCGACATCGCCAGAAGAGTCGTCCCCGGCGGCAGCGCGTCGACAATCCCTCCCACCAGCCGGTCCAGGTCTTCGTAAACGCCCTCGATCATGCGTTCGCACGTTCCGCGGTCAACGCCGGCGCGGTAGTGGGCATGGACGGCGTGCTCGGCCCAATCCACTTCGTTGGTGTGGAAGACAAACAGGTCGAAGGGGCGGCGCAGGAGCAAGCGCAGCGCGTCGAGATGCCAATCTCCGTTCATCGCCAGCAGTTCACGCTGACTGTCCGGGTCGAGCCTCTGCGCGCAATACGGCCCGAGAAACGTCGGCGTGGGAATCGGGAATGTCTTCAAGCCGTCCAACTCCGGCGCCGCCCCCGCCGGCGCCGTTCGTCCGTCGCGAATCGCGCAAACCGGGGTCACGTACAGCCTCGCCCGCCCGGCGGCCGCGTCCAGAGAGAGCAGTTTCATTCGCAGGGCGCAAGGCACTGGCCCGTCCGCCGTGTCCACGCGCAAATCGATCCGTTCCGACCACTGGCGTGGCGCTATGGCTCCAATCGGTCTGTCCCATCGCCCGTCTTCGTAAATGGAAACCGGACCGCCCTCGCACGGCGCCACCAGCCAGAGCGCCGGCGTGCGCGCCAACTCGCGATCCGAGTCCTTGCAGCGGAGTTCCAACCGGGCGGCTAGCCCCGAGCGAACACCCGAGGGCCGCGCGCCGGATTGCTCCAGCGGCGCCATCTTCAAGGGGGAATACCCTTCGGCGGGGTCGGTCGAGAAGAGCTCGTCTGCGCCCAGTGCAAAGCGATGGACGGGCCCTTGATAGGCCTCGACGGCGCCCTGGAAGAACGTAGCGTTGACGCCAAGCGACGCGCCGCCGATCTGGATGCCCT
>JAPLSS010000117.1 GCA_026398515.1 Candidatus Sumerlaeota bacterium
GTTCCCTGCTTGATCGTTTTCCCCGAATGCACGGGCACGGGGAACGTCGTGATTCTTCCATCCGGTTCGGTTCGGCGCAATTGCACGTGGCTGCCTCTTTGGCGAACCTGAACGAAACCGGCCCGTTCGAGAGCGTGGACAAGTTGGGTTCCCGTGACCCGGGGAAGCTTAGGCATTTGCCGTCAGTTCGATCTCACGGCGGATGACGCGGCGCAGCGCGGCCTGGGCGCCCAGTTCATCGAGGTGAAGCTGGGCGGCCTCGCGCAGGTTCGCGAGGCATTCCGTTTCGGTCTCGCCCTGCGTGTAGATGTCCAGTTCCGGGCAGTAAACGGAAAAACCGCCTTCTTCCTCGGCGATCAGTTCAGCGGTGATACGAATGCTCTTCATTTGGGGCCTCCGTCGCATCCAAGGTCCAGTATGCCGGGGATCGCGGGAGATTGTCAACGGCGGCCTGCCCTCCGGCTGGCGCCGACGACACGCGGACCGGGCACGACCAGGCCCTCCTCCAGCGCCAGATCGACGCCACCGACGCCCAGATCGACCCCCTCGGCAGGCTCACCGCAGGCAGGCTCGGGGCAGGCCGCCTCGTCTGCGACCTCTGCCGCCTGACCCCCGCCGAAATCGCCATTGTGGAAGGGAACCGCGGCTGATGCGGATTCTCACCGAGTATGAGGGCCGCCGAGTGCGGCTCACGGACGAACGGCTTCGCCATATTCTCCTGCATCCGGAAATGGCCGGACTGGAGACCTATGATCGAGAAGGCGCTCGCCCGACCGGGATTCGTCATCCAATCCCTGTGGGACGCCCAGGCGTTCCTCTATTATCGCTTGCTCCCGCGGCCCCGTGTGGGGGTAGATATGGATGTGTGTGGTGGTCAAGCGCGCGCACCAGGAGTCGTTCGTGTTGACCGCGTACCTGACCGACCGGATCAAGAAAGGGAAACAGCAATGGCCCAAAGGGTGAAGATCCGGTTCGACGCCGAAGGCGATTTTCTGGAAGTCCTCTTTTCCGAGGAAGAGGGGTATATGCGAGAGACGCCGCATGACGCCGTCATGGAACGGGTCGACGCGGAGGGCCATCTACTGGGGTTCTCGATCCTGGGCGTCAGCCGGTTGGCCAAGTCGAGCCCGCTCGTCGCGGATCTCCTTGCCAAGACGGCGTAGGCCAGGGTGGTTTGAGCGAAACGGCGGAAGAAACGGGAACAGTCGCCTGTTTCACGCAACGAGTGGCAATCGGAACCGCCTGAAGCCCTCAGGCGCGAAATAGGCGGCTGTTCCCGTTTCTTCCCTCTTGTTCACTTCGCGGCCAGGATCAGGTCCATCCGTTTGCCCTGCTCTTCCAGGGACAGATCTGCGCTTCCTTCGATCGTCATCCACCCGTTGTAACCGATCTCGTCGAGGGCCTTTCGGACCGCGGGCCAGTCGACGTCGCCTTCGCGCATGTTGACGATCTTCCCGCCGTGTTTGTCGGGAGCGAATTTGAAATCCTTGACGTGGCACCGTCCGAGCAGGCTTCCCAGGACGCGAATCCATTCCTCGGAGGGGCGACAGTACTTCATGTTGTTGCCCGTGTCGAAATACGCCCGCACCCACGGGCTTTGGACAGAGCCCACCAGGCTCTTCGTCAGTTCGGGCGTTACGCAAAAGTTGTTTGGAAGGTTCTCCAGGCAGATGACCACGCCGGCCTTTTCCGCGCTGGGGATGAGCCGCTTGAGGGCCCCGCGCACGGAGTCGACGGCCTTGTTGTGCGCCTCGATGAACTCTTGGTAAGGCGCGTTGTCTCCCGCGACGACCCGCTTGATGTGGGTGGTCGCCTCGTCCAGCTCCACGTCGAACTCCCACGGTTCGGGCGCGGCCGGGCCTTTCAGGGCGGTCGGGACGACCAGGATCGCGGTCGCCCCGCACGCCTGCGCGGCCTTCAGCGCCGACCCGATCGATGCGGCGCCGGCCTCCGCCTTGGCCGGATCGCCCAGGCTCTGGCTGCCGCCGCCGAGCATGGAATGGATCGCCAGGCCGGCCGCCTCCACGAGTTTCCGAGCCGCCTCGGCCGCCTCGGGCGCGGCGCCCCAGGCCTTCCATTCCACGCCGTCGAACCCCGCCGCGCGGATGGCGGCGAGGGTCTTCTCTTCGAGAGACTTCCCGATGATCACCGCCGTGCGCAGCTTCGTCTGGAACGGGGCGCCGCTTTCGCCGCCGAACACGCCCGAGCCCAGCATGCCGATGCCGGCCCCGGCGGCCATGCCGCGATTCAGAAAAGCCCGTCTCGTCACGAATTGCTCCATGGTTATCCTCTCCTGTGCCGAAAATGACTCGCCGCCCCAGGACAGCCTGTCCCAGATTCGGCCACCGCCAATCGTCCCGGCCCCAGGGGTCCTGTCATGTCCCCGCGGGCAAGACGATGAAGACCGGACGATTTCCCGAGTCCCTTTTCAAGGCTCCACCAACGGATTGCGGACCCGCAGTCCGGGGAACCGCCCGAAATCCCGATCCGCCGTCCACAACTCCCGGATGCCCTGTTGCCGACACAGCGCCACAACTCGCGCGTCATGAACGAGCGGCCCGGACGCCTTGCCGGCGCGAAGGGCGTGGCTCAGATGCGGCCAATACGCCTCGGATTCCGAAAGCAGAACCAGGCTCGGCGATTCCAGCCACGCGTCGACCTGGTCCAGGGCCTTCGCCAGCGGCGTCGGCGGCATGTAAATGCACGGATGCGTCACAATGGCCAGAAACTCGTGGACGCACGGCCACGGAATGGACCATGGGGCGCGCCCTTCGGCGAGCGAGGCCAGACACGCGTAGGCCGCCTTGTGCCAGGGGGAATCCTCGCGATGGGCGTGCACCAGGAGATTGCTGTCGACGGCGATCATCCGCCCCGCCCCTCGTAGAGCCTCTCGCGGATTCCGGCCCAGGAAGCGCCCTCCAAATCGCCGCGCACCCCCTTGCCTTTGAAGGTGGCCTTCCGGAGGCGAAATGCCCCGGATCGCTTGTGGTCCGCGATGGCGCGGCGCAGCCCTTCTTCCACCAGCGATCGCAGGGTGGTCCGCTCTTTCTGGGCCAGTTTGCGAGCTTCCTCGAAGAGGCCCTCCGGTATATTTATGGTCGTCTTCATATGGCTAACCATACGATGGAGGATGGCCGTATGCCGACCTTTTCCCCTGAGGGCCAATGGGGAAACGCGTTCCCGTTGGAATCGCCCTGTCCCTGAATTGTCCCCTCACTTCTTTCGGCGCGTTCCCTGCGCTCCGTGGGCTGAAGAAGAACGCAGAACGATTATCTGAGAGGACGGTATTTCCCGCCTAACGGAGCGTGTTAGGGACGCGGGGGTCAGAGTTACGCCCTGATGTTCTGAGAGGAAGAACAACACGACCTGCATGTCCCACTCCGAACACGGCCTACTGATTCATCGTATCCAGGAAATCCTGGTTGCTGGTGGTGCGGCGCAGGCGTTCGAGGAGGAACTCCATCGCTTCGACGACGTTCAGTTCGTTCAACACCTTGCGCAGAAGCCAGACGCGCTGCAGTTCGAACTCCTCCAGCAGCAGCTCCTCCTTGCGCGTCCCGGAGCGCCCCATGTCGATGGCCGGGAAGATGCGCCGGTCGACCAGCTTGCGGTCCAGGTGCAGCTCCATGTTGCCGGTGCCCTTGAACTCCTCAAAAATGACGTCGTCCATGCGCGATCCGGTGTCGATCAGCGCCGTGGCCATGATGGTCAGGCTGCCGCCGTGTTCGATGTTGCGCGCCGCGCCGAAGAAGCGCTTGGGGCGGTGCAAGGCGTTGGCGTCGATGCCGCCGGACAGGACCTTGCCGCTCGGCGGGGCGACGGTGTTGTAGGCGCGCGCCAGGCGGGTGATCGAGTCGAGCAGGATCACGACATCGTGCCCGTGCTCGACCAGCCGCTTGGCCTTCTCGATCACCATTTCCGCGACCTGCACGTGGCGGTCGGCCGGCTCGTCGAAAGTCGACGAGATGACCTCGCCCTTGACCGAGCGCTCCATGTCGGTCACTTCCTCGGGGCGCTCGTCGATCAAGAGAACGATCAGGTAGGCCTCGGGATGGTTGGACGAGATGCCGTTGGCGATGGCCTGCAGGATCATCGTCTTGCCGGTTCGCGGCGGCGCCACGATCAGCCCGCGCTGGCCCTTGCCGATGGGGCTCATGAGGTCGATGACGCGCGTCGTGTACTGCGTGTTGATGGTTTCGAGTTTGAGCCGCTGCTCGGGATACAGCGGCGTCAGGTTGTCGAACAGGATCTTGTCGCGGGCGGCCTCGGGCGCCTCGTGGTTGATGCTTTCGACCTTGAGCAGGGCGAAGTAGCGCTCGTTCTCCTTCGGCGGACGAATCTGGCCGGTGATGGAGTCGCCCTTGCGCATGTTGAAGCGGCGGATCTGCGAGGGCGAGACATAGATGTCGTCGGGCCCCGGCAGGTAGTTGTACGCCGGCGCGCGCAGGAAGCCGAATCCGTCGGGCAGCACCTCGAGCACGCCTTCGCCGTACAGGGCGCC
Organism: Candidatus Sumerlaeota bacterium; assembly: GCA_026398515.1. GTDB lineage: Bacteria > Sumerlaeota > Sumerlaeia > JAPLSS01 > JAPLSS01 > JAPLSS01. Next base: position 4,502 of record JAPLSS010000117.1, read on the forward strand.
TTCGCGCTGCGCGTCGGCTTGCAGGATGCGGAAAATCAAGTCCTGTTTGCGCAGGTTGGCGCAGCCCTCGATGTTGAGCTCGTGAGCGAGCTTGGTCAGCTCGTTGATGCTTTTCGCCTTGAGCGCGCCGATGTCGATGGCCTTCTCGCCCCGTCCGGTGCGCGGCAGGAGCGACTCCTCGGCTTCCTCGGCGGCATCCTCGACGGCGACGGACGCGGCCGGCTTCGGCTCCTCTTCGGCCGGCTCCTCTTCGGCGACGGCCTCGGGTTCTTCGGCCTCTGGAAGCTCTTCTTCCGCGGCACGCGGCGCTCTCGCACGGCCCGTGGGCGCCTTTCGCGTCGTCGTCGCGCGCGGTTTGCGGCGCACCACGCCGGGCGACGGGGCGATCCGTCCCGTCTTCTCCGCGCTCTCGTTTTCCATGGGTTCTTTCGGTTTGCGTTCCACCAAGGTTCTCACTCCTTCGGCGGGCGCTTGCGCCCCGCCAGGGATTTCAGTTCCTTTAGGATGCGGGCGGCCTCGCGGCGCATGGCTTCGAGGCCGCCGGAATTGTCGATGACGAAATCAGCGCGCCGGGCCTTTTCGGCCTGCGGCAATTGAGCGCGGAGGCGCGCTTCGATGTCCTCCTTCTTCCAGCCATGCTTCGTCAGCCGTTCGATCCTCTTCTCCTCATCGATCAGGACCAGGCACGTGCGGTCGCACTCGCGGTCGAAGCCGGTTTCAAACAGGAGCGGCACGTCGAACACCACGATGTCGTTTTCGCCGGCCTCGGCGGCCAGGCGCCGTTCCTCGGCGCGCACTTTCGGATGCACGATGGCTTCCAGGCGGCGGCGCTTCTCGGGATCGGCAAACACGATCCGCCCCAGCGCCTTGCGGTCGATCCGCCCGTCCGGCGCCAGGATGCCGCGGCCGAAGGCGGCGACCGTCTCCTCGTAGGCGGGGCGGCCGGGCTCCAGGGCCTCGCGCGCCAGTTGGTCGGCGTCCACGACGCGCGCGCCCATCTCGGCCATCATCCGCGCCGCCGAGGTTTTGCCGCTCCCCAACGTTCCCGTCAGTCCCAGTGTGATAGCCATCAACATTCCGCCCAGTTGGCGCCGACGGCCACGTCGACCTTCACGGGGGCCTCCAGCGGCAACGCCTGCTCCATCTCCTCCTTGACCAGCGCGCCGAGGTCGTCCGCCTCGGCGGCCGGCACGGTGAAGATCAACTCATCATGGATTTGCAGCAACATTCGCGCCCGTAAACTCGAGCCGCTCAGCCGTTTGTGAATGCGGATCATCGCCAGTTTGATCAGGTCCGCCGCCGTCCCCTGCACCGGGGTGTTGATGGCGATGCGCTCGGCGGCGCGCCGCGCCGGGACGGAGCGCGAATTCAAATCGGCCACCTTGCGCAGGCGCCCGGACAGCGTCTTGACCAGCCCGGTCCGCCGCGCCTCGTCCAGCACGCCGTCCATCCACGCTTTGACCCGCGGATAGGCGGCGAAATACTCGTCGATGAACTTCTGCGCCCCCGGCCGGCTGATCCGGAACTGGTCCGCCAGGCTGGAGGCCGACATGCCGTAGATGATTCCGAAATTGACCACCTTGGCCTGCGAGCGCATGTCGTCGGTGATCATCTCGATCGGGCAGCCGAAGATCCTCGACGCGGTCAGGCGGTGAATGTCCTCGTTGCGGCGGAACGCGCCCAGCAGCGCCTCGTCGCGGGTCAGGTGCGCCAGGACCCGCAGTTCGATTTGCGAATAATCGGCGGCCAGCAGCGCCTCACCCTCGCGGTTCGGCACGAACGCCCGGCGGATCTCGCGCCCCAGGTCGCTGCGCACGGGGATGTTCTGCAAGTTCGGGTCATGGCAGGACAGGCGCCCGGTCGCGGCGATGATCTGGCTGAACGAGCAATGCAGCCGCCCGGTTTGCGGATTCACCAGCGACGGCAGCGGCTCTACGTACGTCCCCAGCAGCTTGTCATACAGGCGATATTCCACCAGCAGGCGGGGCAGCGGATGCAGATCGGCCAGTTTCTCCAGCACGCTCAGGTCGGTGGAATAGCCGGTTTTGCCTTCCTTGAGGGGCTTCAATTTCAGTTCGTCAAACAGGACCGCCGCCACCTGCTTGGTCGAGTTGATGTTGAACGGATGGCCGGCGGCCTCGTGAATTTCCCGCGTCAGGTTCTTCAGGCGGTCTTTCATTCGCTCGGCCAGGCGCCGCAAGTGGCCGACGTCCAGGCGAACGCCTTCCATTTCCATGTTTGCGAGAATCTCAATGAGGGGCAGTTCCATGTCGCGCAGCAGCCCGACCAGCCCCTCGCGCTCCAACGCCTTGCCGAGTCGCTCGGTCAACCGAAGCGTGTAATCGGCGTCCTGGCAGGCGTAATTTGTGGCATCGGCGACGGGGACGTCAGCCATGGTGATCTGGCTCTTGCCGCTGCCGATCAGCTGGGCGATCGGCGTCTGGTCGATGCCCAAGTGGCGCTTGCTCATGCTCTTCAGGCCATGCTCGCCGCCGGGATCGAGCAGGTAATCGGCCAGCGACGTGTCGAACGCGATGCCTTCGATCGGCATGCCGTGACGCCGCAGAATCTTCAGGTCATACTTGATGTTCTGCCCCGTTTTGGGGACCGCCGGATCGGCCAACACCGGCCCCACAATCCGCCGCACGGCCGTCAAATCCAGTTGCCGCGCCGTTTCGCCAGGCAGATGGTGGCCGACGGGGATGTAAACCGCTTCGCCCGCTTGGCGGCTCAAGCTGATGCCGACCAATCCCGCGCGCATGGGGTCGATGGCGTCGGTCTCGGTGTCGACGGCCAATGGCGCCTCGCGGGAGACTCGTTCGACGAATTCGCGCAGCGCTTCTTCGGTTTCGATGGTCGAATAGCGCGCGGGAATCTCCTTGAGCCTTTCGGGCGAGTCGGACAGGTCTGACGCGTCCGCCGTCTCTTCCACCACCAGCGTCTTGAACCCCAATTCGCGGAAGAGCGCGTTGAGCGCGGGGGTGATCGTTTGGCCGGCCCAGCGCAGTCGGTCCCAGTCGACGCTCAGCGGCAAATCGCGTTGGATGGTCGCCAATTCGCGGCTGAGGCGCGCCGAATCGCGCCCCTGTTCGAGCAACTGGCGCTGCCGCGGGTTCTTCACCCGCT
>JAPLSS010000996.1 GCA_026398515.1 Candidatus Sumerlaeota bacterium
CGAACTACGCGGCGACGGCGGCGCCATCCCCGCCGAACGCATCGAAACGCGCTGGACGCAGCGCCTGCTCAAGCGCGTGCAATACAAGCAGCCGCGCGAGGACGCGCGACTGGTCTGGCGTTTCCTGTGGCGCGAGGCGCCGGAGCGGATCGACGCCGGCCAGTTGCGCCATCTGGTGGTCACGGTTCGTCCGCCCGACGACGCCAAACCGGGCCTTTACCGCGGGCAACTCTCGCTGTCGAGCAGTGGCAAGGAAATCGCCGCGCTGCCCGTGGAACTGCGCGTCCCGGCGTTCCAGTTGGAGAAGCCGGAGGGCAAGCGCGTGGGCTGCTACTACCGCGACACCGACAAATCGGACGAACAGGTCGAACGCGAGTTGGACGACATCCGCGATCACGGCGGGGCGGTCCTGATGTGGCATGCGACGGTCAGGGTGAAAGCGGGAAAGGAAGGCTCCGCCACGTTGGCGTCCTATGATGTCGAGCCGGTGCGGCGCGCGGTCCTCCTGCAAAAGGAATATGGCTTCGGCCCTCCCTTCATCGTCGATCCGGCGCCCATCCAGTGCGCGACGGCGGCCGGCCTCAAGGTCAGGAATTCGCCGGAGTTCGCCCAGGAAGTCCTGGCCAGCGATGAGTTCCGCCGCCTTTACGCCGGCTCCATCGAGAAGGTCACGGCGTTGGAGAAGGAATTGGGCGCGGGCGAATTCGTCCTGACCTGGATGGACGAGGTCTTCAACGAGAACCGCTACGAGCCGTGGGAAGCCTTCTGCCGCGTGACGCGCGAATTGTGCTCCAATCGCATCTACATCACGATTCACAATCGCGATCCGAAAATGATCGAGAAGGCCGACCCGTGGATGGACATCCGCTGCTACAATGGCCACGTCATGGACGAGTGGCTGTCGCAGGGGCACACGTTCGAGGAGTTGCGCGAGGAACTGCACAAGGCCGGCGACGAGGCGTGGGCGTATTACAACATCCGCGACATCGGGGTGACGCCCGAGTGGGTCCGCCTGTGCAATGGCTACTGGCTGTGGGAGAGCCCGCTGACGGCGCACGTGCCGTGGATCTACTACAGCTACGGCGGCAGCCCGTTCGACGACTTGGATTCCGATCATCACGACTTCGGTTACGCCGCGCCGCACCCGACGAAACCGGAGATGGTTTCGACTCTCGAGTGGGAGGCGTTTCGCGAGGGATGGGACGACTTGCGCTATCTGGCGACGCTGCAGAAGGCGCTGGCGAACGCGGAGAAACGCGGAGGCGCGAATCCGGCCATGACGGAAGCGAAGAAGCTGCTCGAGGAGTTTCGCTCCGGCGACCCGCGCGTCCCGGCGCAGGCCGAACGTTTGACCGCGCAAGATTACGAGAGGCGGCGCGAGGCGATGGCGAAGGCGATTGAGGGGCTGGCGAAGTAAGGAGCGCCTTGTGAAAGGGTCGAAACGAATCGGGCTTCTCCTTACGCGTCCAAAGTTTGCCGCGGAGACGCAGAGACGCGGAGGCGCAGAGGGTGAACCGAGATGGCTTTTTGCGCCTCGGCGACTCTGCGGCAAGGGGTTTTCTGAAGAAAGAACACGCAATCGTGAGCAAGCCCACGAACCTCTTCGCTCCATGGGGCCTGTATGCCGTCGTCGATCCGGAGCATTGCGCCGGGCGCGATCCGCTGGCGTTGGCGCGCGCCGTATTGGAGAACGGCGCGGGGATTTTGCAGTTGCGCGACAAAAAGTCGACCCCGGCGGAGCGGCAACGGCTGGCGGGCGAATTGCTGGCCTTGTGCCGCGAGTTCGGCGTGCCGTTTCTGGTCAACGACTTCGTTTTGCTGGCGTGGCGGATCGGGGCCGACGGCGTGCACCTCGGCCAGGGCGATCTGGCCGTGGACGAGGCGCGCAAGATCCTTGGTCCGAATCGCCTGATCGGCCTGTCGACGCACAACCGCGAACAAGCCTTGCGTGGCTTGCGCTCCGGCGCGGATTATCTGGGCTTCGGGCCGATGTACGCCACCGGGACGAAAGTCCAGGAGCATCCGCCGCTGGGGCTGGAACAAGCGCGCTGGGCCGCCGAGACGCTCACGCTGCCGTTCGTGGCCATCGGCGGCATCACGCCGGAGCGGGCGGCGGACTTGGCGCGTTGCGGAGTGAAGAACGTGGCCGCCATTTCGGCGCTGTTCGCCGTCGGAGACCCCGGCGCGGCGGCGCGGGCGTTCGTGAAGGCGGTGGGTGCCAAAGGATAAGAGGGGCGGAATGGACAGAATGGACGACATGGACGAAATGGACGAGATGGACGCGTGAATCCTGTGGGTCCTTTGGGTCCATTTTGTCCATGTCGTCCAT
>JAPLSS010000740.1 GCA_026398515.1 Candidatus Sumerlaeota bacterium
CCGCCTAAAGGCGGGACTCCATACTCCAGCGTCTGCCCCGCGGCCAACGCGCCCAGGAAGGCCAGGCCCGCCGTGAAGCCGCCGTGGCAGTTCGCCCAGACGATCATGAGCGCGGGAGTCCAATAGATCGCGCGAGACCGCCGCGCCTTCCACGCCGCCCACGCCCACGCGATCCAGGCCATCATCACGTAGGTGATGATGTACGGGCGCGGCTCGCTGTAGCGCCACGCCGCCAGGGCGCCCGTGATCAGCGCGATCAACGCCGGCCAGACCCCCGCGCTTCTCTCGCGCATGGCGAGGAAAATCAGGAAATACGAGAGCGTGGCCAGCGCCGCGCGAATCAGCCCCAGCGTGGCGAAGCCGCCGATCGCCTTCGCCGAACCGAGCGCGATCAGAATCTGCGCCAGCCATTGGTGGTTGACCCATCGCTCGCCGCCGGCCAGGAGCGAAAAGGGATCGGTCCGCGGAAACGTCCGCTGCTCGATCATCCACCAGCCCGACCGCGCGTGCAGGAACACGTCGTGGTCGACGATCTGCATGATTCGCGAGGCGAACAGCGCCGCGAAAACGAGGATCCAAACGGCGGCTTTCCAGGATCGGAGAGTGGAAGGCGTCTTCATGATGGGCCGCACCATAGCGGTTGCCGATTCCGTCCGCAACAGCGTAGGATGGGGGAGACTCAAAGCACCGACTGGATTGCGCGCAGGCTCCGCGGCGTCGCGAGTCTACCACGAGTTCGGCTTCACGATTCCGGTTCCATCGGGAAACGCGATGAGGGCGGGGAACTGGCATGAACGCAGATGCAGGATCTTCATCTTGTGGTGGCCGTCAACGACGCTTGCGCCAGTTCGGCGTAGTTGAGCCATTTGAACGGGCGCGCCATAGGATTCTCGTCAATGGCGTGATAGACGCTGAAGCCTTCGACGAAAACGGTGGCGCGTTTCGGACCAGGCATGGCTTGGTTCCGGAAAAAGAAAAACCCGCGTTCACGGAGAGCGCGGGGGCGGCGCGACACGTGGTCGACACCGGGATGATGGGCCATGTATGCGCGTTCTCCGGATTGAAGTCAACGCGTTTTTCGGGAGCATGGAGACCGCGGGCGCATCTCCCGAAATCGGGAGAAGGTTGGGCTTGTCGCGGAGTTCACAGCCCCGGGGAGACGACCGAGGACCGGAGCCTTGGCTTCGCGGGCAGCTAAGGCTCCATTAGACTTAGCCTGCTTCAGCCGGGGGGATCAGGCGACAAGATCCGGCGGGAGCGCGCTTCAGCGCGACTTCTCGGACTGGCTTCAGCCATTCGCTTGACCCTCGGACGGGCTGAAGCCAAGTCGAGAAGCCCGGCTGAAGCCGGCTTCCAAGGAGACTAAAGGCCTCGGTCCCCCCGGCTGAAGCCGGGGGCAAAGGGGAGCTGCCTGAAGGCGGCTAAACTCCCCGACGCTCTCCCCTTCTCTCGATCTCGCCAAATGCACCTGGAGACCGCTTCGCATCTCGACGTATGGTTGGCGCCCCGAACCCCAAACCACCTCTCCTTGGCTTGACAATGCGTTGGCGCGCTGAATCTAATTGCCCCCAGCGTCCTTGACGCATCGCTCGGCAACGGGAGAGAGCAAGATGGAAATCCGCGTTCTCTGGAACAGTCTGATGCCCTGCGCTTTGCTGGCGTTGCTTGTTCAAACAGCCTTGGGGCAGATCATCGTCAACGGCGACTTCTCCGACGGCTTGCGGGGCTGGAGCCTGTCGCAGCAGGAGGGCGCGAAGGCCGAGGCGTCCGTCGCCGAAAGCGGAGCGCAGACCGCCGACCAGGCCGCGCGCATTCAGATCGTCATTCCCAAACAGCCGCAACGCCTGCAGTTCGGCCAGAAGTTCGAGGCGGCGAAGCTGGAGCCCGGCAAGCAGTGCGAGCTCACGTTCCGCGCCCGCGGCGAAGAGCCCACGTCCTTTCCCGTCTTGATCATCAAGGCCGCGGCGCCCTACGGTTCGCTGGGCCTCAGGGCGCAGGCGAACGTCGGCCCGGAATGGCAGACCTTCCGCTTCCCCTTCCGCGCGGCGGCCAACGACCAGCCGTTCGGCCGGCTCGTCTTCATGCTCGGGCAATCGAAGGGAACAGTCTGGCTGGACGACGTGCGGATTCAGGGGCACGAGCGCGTGGCGCTGAAAGGCGGCGGCCCGGTCCTGGACGACGCGGCGTGGCGCCCCGGGCCGCCGGTTCGATGACGCCGTCCAGCGCCGGCGCCGCCGTCAGTCGCCGCGCCGGCGTGGCCGGCGGCTCGACCGTCGCCGCGTGCGCGGAAACGGCCAAAGCGATCCACGCCGCCGCTAGCGCCGCGCTTCGCGACGCTTGTTTCCCGCGATTTGTCCTGGAGATCATGCGACGGAAATAACCAACCGGCCCGCGAGGCGCAAGGAAAGTTCTCCGTGGCGGATCCCAGACCTTATGGGCCGGTCGCCGCCGGGGCGGAGGCGGCGGGAGGGATCGGGACGCTTCGCGGGACGTCGTTCGGCATCTGGCCCACGCGATACGCAACCGAATCGCCTGCCCGGCGGATATTCCACATCGGTTTCTCGGACAGGGGCTTTCCTTCGTCCGAGACAAGCCGCTGCGATTCGCCGGTCTTGACGTTGATCAGGTCGATGACGCCCCCGGTTCCCGCGATCAGTCGGTCGGCGTCGACGAAGAAGAGATCGGAATAGTAACGATCCGCCCGGAGCGTCTTGGGCGCGAAATCGGGGGCTTCGCAGGCGATCAGCTCCCATGGCGCCGCCGAGTCCGCCAAGGGGCGATAATACTGGAAAACCACCGCCTGGGAATCGGGAGACCATGCCGCCGGGACTTCGGGGAACCACAATTCGGTCTTGCCCTCGGGAACCGGCTTCAGAGTCTTCACCGTGTCGTTCGTGGTGTCCGCCAGGCAGACGGAATAAGCCTCCGCCTTCCCGAGGATGCCGTTCGTGAGCGCTTCGCATTCCGGCGCGAAACTGCGGAAGAGGAGATGGCCACCATCCGGCGAGAACAGATAATCACGATTATCTCTCTGGTCGACGACGAGGGTCCGTATGGTCTTCCCCGCCAGATCCACCAGATAGATCGAGGTTGTCTCCGTTCGTGTTTCCTTAAAGAAAACCTGTTCCGTCCGGCCAATGGCCAGATACGCACCCGTGGGATCGATCGCTACGCACCCCGCCTCGGTGAGCATTCCATTGGGGAATGCCTTGGCCGCGTCCTCGAACGAGAGACGCTCTTCCACTGCCCCCGAAGCGAGATCCATCCGCACAACCGTGTCGCGAGAGGCGGAGGCTGTCGCGGCAGAAGGCTTCCGTCCAACAAAGAAGACGAAGTTCCCAGTACGTGGGAATTGCGGGCGCGAAGCGCTCTCATAGTCCGTGGACTTGAGCGTTTCCTCGAACCGATTGTAGTCATCAAGCGCTTGTGAAGGATCGCAGTATCCCCGCTGGACCATCACATCCCAGGCGGAAGTTCCCTCACGTAAAGACATCTCAGCCCCAGAGCTCCCCGCCATCAATCCCACATTGGCGGCAAGCATCGCAAGAAGGATTCGACTGTTCATCGCATGAGTTCTCCCTTATCAATGTCTCGTCCGCGGCGGGGCTTGGCCGTCTCACTCCATGCTCCAGTGGATGATCTCCGTGACTCGCCTGAACTGGCCATCATCCGTCAGCCATCCCGTATAATCCTCCACCGTCTTCTTGCCGAAGTTCGTGCCACTTTTTCCATTGTACTCCCAGAGAGTTGTGCCATCTCCGGTTACGGTGACGATATGCCCAATCCAGCCAAGGATTGTGAGGCAATCGCCCCTTTGGAGCTTCGCTGTATCCTCAGCAGTCCACGGGTTTTCTACGGGGAGGTTGACATCCTGTGGGGCCTTATACAGGACTTGCTCCTCAGTGTGGTCGTCACTGGACTTCCATGGAGGAAATTCTATTCCAGTTTGTTCGACCGTGCCTTTATATGCGTGGTTGGCTGCGCCTTTGCAGTTGGTCTCAACATTGTGGGAATTCAGCTGGTCACCCTCTGGATCTGCATCATTGGCCAAATCACGGCTCAGGTGACTATCGAATATGTCGAACACCTGATCATCGCTTATCCCTGTGTCTTCCCACTCGTTGGATTCGTTCTTGAATTGGACGTGCATGATGGCCGTCGCGCCTTGCGCGGCGGAGCTCGGCAGCACGTGCGTGGGCGACAAACTGTAGTCGGTCGGTGATTGAAACGTTCCGCCCCCGCCGGTGATCTCCCAGAAGGGCCGGAGCCGGTTGTGCTGAGGCAATAGACTCCCTTGAAAGGAAACCGGGCATGGATTGCGAGCCGACGTAGTGGTTACGCCTTGATGATCAAGCCGGTAGGGGGCGCTGTTGACCCACTGATGGCTGGGGCCGGTGATTAGCCCTTGGACCGCCAGGATGGTGACGCTCTTGGATAGCGGGCCGTCCTTGCGGTTTCCCCCCTCTCCAGGCGGAATGACCGCAGCATCGTCCCAGGTGAAGCTAGGGGAGTATGCCCCTCGCGCTGTGACTGGATTGTTGTCATTCGTCCATCCCTGTGTCAAATCGTCCATGAGCTCTTCATAGACCCATTGGGGCCCTTGTACAAAAAAGCGCAAATCATTATCCACGGCTCCGGTGGCATCGATGTTCAGACGCGCGCGGTATTGCCCGACAGTGCCGTTGGTTGGATCGTAGGCGGTGTAGAACGTCATGCCGTCGACATTTCCTCCGTCTTTCCGTATATAGGGAGGAATGGGCGTGGGTTGGCAGGCATGAGATATGCGTTCCGTGTTCACGGGGGGAAGACCGATGGCGAACAGCGCGATGAGCGCGGCGCCGCCTAGAATGGCCCAGTGAGCGATACCGGGGCGCAACGCCTTGCGGGAGCGATTCGATGTGTTGGGTGCGGCCACGGAGATCACTCTCCTCTCTAATCGGCGGCCTCGAACCCCGGCGTCGCTTCCCAATACGGAACAGGCGTGCCGCCGCAGGCTCTGGCGGATTGGGCTGGGTCGAGGGATTGGAGAAGTTGGGGACTCGCCGGCTGAAACAGGAGTCCGAGGATGACAGCGCCAAGAGCGATCGCAAAGAGCGCCCACCCATAGGCCCGATATCTCTTCCGAACAACGCTTGGAAGGGCTCTCATTTTCGTCTCTCCTTTCGTGTGGGACGGGGAATCGTCAGGCCCAGCCGGCCTTGTGGAGCCTGACTTGCCTTCTTACGGCATCTCGTCGGACTCTTCGGTTCCCAGAACGAACGTTTTGTAGTACTTGGGCGGATTCTCCCTTGGCGAGTCGGATTGAACCTTGAGGGCCGCTGATCGCGCGGCTTTGCGGCCGGTCTTCAGCGATTTTGGGAGTTCAGACGGGTCTGCGACCGCCAGACCGGCGGCTTCCATGGCGTCGTTGGCCGGGCTGCGCACATCCGGCGGGGTTTGCGCCAACTCCGGCCGCCTTTCTTCCAGCGCGGCGGTTCGGCGCGCTGGCGCGAGGGTATAGGAGAAGTCGTACATGCGATCTCGCATATCGCGCCAATACAGGTACTCCAGCGCCGTGTCTCCGCGCTCTCTTGCATGCTTCGCCAGCGTCGTGAAAATCCAGTATACGTCCTCGGCGCGGCATTGTCCCGTTCCCAGCAGCGCGGTCAAGTCGGCGTCCACCTGGTCCTTGTCCGCGACCTTCAGTTTCTCGCGAGACTGGTTCCAGAACAGCCCGGCCTTCACCGCCGACCGGGAGACCAGAGGCGCGGGATTGTCTCTATAGGGGAGAAGGAATTCGGAGAATTCCAAGGATTTGCGGGTATTGCCCAGGAAGAAATACACCACGGCCAGGGAGAGGCGCACGCGCGCCCAGCGCTCCAATTCCTCTCCCGCCGGCGCCGCCGGACATTGCGCCAGGTACGCCTCTCCGGCCCGCGCCGCCGCCCAGAACCGCGGCACGGCCAAGTCAGATTGCAGAAGATGGTTCAACTCAGCGGCCGATTCCAGCTCAAGGCGAATCCGACCGAAGTAGTGGGACAAGCCGGCCGAGGGATCATTCGCCGCCGCCAGGATTTCCAGGAACTCGTCTTCGATGCGATTGTCGGCTTTCCTGGAGGCTATCGAGCCGCGAACCGTCTGTTCCAGAGAAGCCAGCTCGGCATCGTCGATAGGAAGAGCGTCGCGCAGGAGGACGAGCGCTTTGAAGGCGGACCCCTTTGCGCTGGGTTTGCCTGTCTGGATCTGTGACACCAGGATCGCCTTGGCTTCATCCGCCTTCTGCTGCGTCAGCAGGCCCTTGGCGTAAAAGACACACGCGTGTCCCGCGCTGCCGAAGGCCGCGTACGGTCCACCCGGCAAGAACCGCTCCAGATGGGCCAACGCCGCCGACGGCTTTCCCGACGCGGCCGGGTCCGGAATGAACCCTTCGCGCTCGTAGGCCCGCCACAACCCCTTGCCCATCTCAAATTCCATTTCCGGCAACGCTGGCGAGT
>JAPLSS010000572.1 GCA_026398515.1 Candidatus Sumerlaeota bacterium
TGCGTTCCAGGCCGATACCGATGACGTCGAACCAGATGCCGGCCAGCTGATATCCCTGGAACAATTCGGTAACCTGTTGGCGGACGAACTGGTTGTACTTCTCGATATCCTGCTCCGCCGCCGGGGCGTAGTGCGGGTCCGGCTTGCCGTAATACCGCTCGTACGGCGGACGGCATTCGGGCGGCGCGTGCGGGTGTCGCCAATCGCGCCCCAGCGACCAATAGGGCAGGAACCCGAGCCCCTTGCGGGCACAGGCATCGGACAACTCTTTGACCAGGTCGCGTTTGGCCGGGGTGTTCTTCGTGTTGAACGGTTCGCTGGCCGAGTCCCACAGGCAGAAGCCGTCGTGATGGCGCGTGGTGATGTTGACGTACCGGCAGCCGGCTTCCCTAGCCAGATCGGTGATGAAATCGGCGTCGAACTTCTCGGCCGTGAAGCGGTCCTTGAGGCGCGCGTAGTCCACGTCGCCTCCTCCCTTGAGTTTCTTCCACTCGTCACCGGAGACCGACTTCGCCTTGAGGGCGTCGCTCGCCGTCAGCCCCCGCAGGCTTTCCAGCGCGTAGTGGATGAACAGGCCCCACTTCGCGTTGCGATGCCACTCCACCGCCGCGGCGCGTGGGTTCTCGCGATACAAAGCTTCATATCCCCGCAAGTAAGAGGGGACCGCGGCTTCCGGATCGTTCTTGCTTTTTTTCGCTCCTCCCTTCTCGTTTTTTCCTGGCGGCTGCGCCGAACCGGAGCCGCTTGCCCAAGCCGGCGAGGCGAGGCCGGAAACGGCGGCCAAGCCCATCGTCTTTAGAAACTGGTTTCGGGTCTGCTGAACCATCTGCGATTCCTCTTCCCAAAGTGCCGAACATATCGACGCGGCTCATGCTCTGCCGGAAAAGGCGATGGCCTCGCCTTGCCTTCTCCCGGACGCATCGGCCGGCGTTGTGCGCCCGGCCTGCAGGTCTCCGCACGGCATCACTCTCTGAATCGGGGCGTTTTCGGGATGATGGATCAGTTCAAGGGCGACGCGGGCGACTTCCCGTCCCAATTCCATGGTGGGAACCGGAACCACCGAGACTCCGAGGAGCGGATGCCCCATGAGCGGCTGCGAGGAGATCGTCGCCACGGCCGCATCGTCCGGTAGCCGAAAGCCCATTTCGCTCAATGCCGCCAATGCGTCGGTGTTGAGCATATCGCCCGAGGCGAACACGGCGTCCGGGCGGGGCCGATTGCGGCCGAACATCCTCCGGATGGCCGACGCGACGATCTCGCCCCTTTGAAACGCGGAAGACTCGCCGATGGGAAAGAAAGCCGCCCATTCATCACGGACTTCCAGTCCGGCTTCTTCCAGCGTCTGGCAGTAGGCCGCGTAGCGGACCTTGATAAACGGCCGGGACAGGTTCCACCCCAGGAATGCGATTCGCCGCCGGCCAATCTCGATCAGGTGGCGCACGGCGCTGCGCGCCGCCGCCTCCGCGTCCCATGCCACAAAGTTGGCATGGGGCATGCCTTCCAAAGTGTCACCCAGAAAAATGAGGGGGACGCCGCGCTTGACGACCCGTTCGTAGTCCCCTGCGTCATCGGTCAAAGGAACGCAAATCAGAGCTTCGACGCGCCGTTCGAGCAGCGTTTGAATCTCCTGGCGTTCCCATTCGGGGTTGAACCGATGGACGGCGATCAGCGGAACGTAGTCCGCGGGTCCCAGGATTTCGCGCATGCCGGCCACGGCCCGATCCGCCCACTCGTCCCGGAGATGCGCGAACAGCACCCCCACAGTCGCCGAACGCTGGCGGCGCAGGCTTCGAGCCGCTTCATTGGGCACGTAATGGAGACGATCGGCGATCTCCAGGACCCGTTGGACTGTCTTTTCGGCGAGCCCTCGATCCTGCGCCTTGCCGTTCAGGATGAAACTGACCGTGGCCGGAGCCACGCCGGCCTCTTTGGCGATTGCGGCGATGGTGACGGAATTAGGGGTCTTGCGGATCATCGGCGGCCCTGGGGTCCGAATCTTCGGTGGCGGCTCGAAATCTATAACGATTGTCTAAATGGATTTAGATCACAGGGTCGGTCTCTTGTCAAGACCCTTTTCTCCCCCACAGGCCGCGTCTTGCCCACGGGCCGCGATCGACCGGGCGAACAGTCAGGACCGTTTTGATTTCGTGCCCTCTGCGGGCTTCGCCTGTTTCTCCGGCTCCGGTCTGAACTTCTGGCCGGGCGCCAACGCAAGGGACATCTCGCGGGTCCCTTCGTTTCCCATGATCCGCAAAGCCACGGCGCTCTGTTTCGCTGCGCCGACGAGAGCCTTCAAGTCTTCGATGCCGCTCACCGGCTTGCCATTGACGCCGAGAATCACCGTGTCGGCCGTCAAGCCGCCGCGCGCCGCCGGGGAGCCTTCCGAGACGTCGATCACCAGAACGCCGTTGTTGTCGGCCAGTTCCATGGCGCCGACGACTTGCGATTCGCGGCCATAGTTGACCAAACTGCGCAGCCGCGCGCCCATCCACTGGTAGACCCGCGTGTCGCGCTCCACGGCCTCCTGCTCCTGATACGCGCGACTCAGCCCCGACCACGCGGGCGCCTCCGCCTTCCATTCCGGCTTCGTCACCCCGAATTGGTCCATGGGAAAGTTCTCGAATCCCAACGCCAGCGCGGGCGAATCCGGCTTGACGCGAAAATCGCCCTTCTCCGGGTCCATGAACATCGGGTCGCCTGTCTTGGAATGCGCGTCGATGCCGAGTTGCTTGAAACTCTCAGAAGGTTCATAATACCGAAATAGATTGTAATCCAGCGTTCGCCCGCCGTCCGCGCACCCCTCCATCTTCATGCCGCGGGGCGAATATGCCGTCTTGTCCAGAATGATATTCTTCTGAACCACGTCGGCGCTGTTGGGATACCAGACATGCGGACTGAACAGCGGCGTGATGTTGTTTTCGACCACGCGGAAATAGCCTTCGCGGCACTTGATGCCCCCTTGCAGGCAGACATTCCCCATGATCTGGTAATTGGCCGATCCGTCGTCGAGGTCGATGTCGTAGCCGTAGGCGCACTGAAAGCGGTTGTGGCGCAAGACGATCGGCGTCACGCAGTCCAGCCGGGCCAGCCGTTGCATCGTCTCGCACTGTTCCGGGGTCAGCCTGGCGCCCATTCGGATCCAATACCGGTCGCGGCCCCAGGAGTTGAACGCGCCGTGTTCGCGCGTGGCAAGCGAGGTGTCGAAGACCTCGTTCCACTCAATCGCGTGCCCGCCCCAGCAGCCGTCGTTCACGTTGATCGCGGCGCGCGGCACGTCGTAGATCGTGTTGTGGCTGACCGTGATGTTCTGGGCCTTGGAGATAAAGACGCCGGAGATCTGCTTCTCGACCGTGCCCAGTCCGTGCATCAGGTTGTCCTGGATCAGGCAGCGCGCCGGGTAGTTGTGGTTCGCGGCGCCCGGCTCCATGTCCACCCGCGGATGCTTGCCATCGAGCATGTCCGGCGGCAACTGAGCGAAAGAAATGTGGTCGAACGCCTTGCCGTTGACCAGCGGGATTTCGCCTACTTCGCCCTCAGGCCAACCCCAGGAATGCGCCCAGCGCGACCGCAACGCCGACTCATTGCCTTCCACGAGAACCGCGCTCGCCCCAGTCCCCACGAACTTGCAGCCCGTCGCCTCGGCGTCGCGATTGTAGTCCTTGATAAAGACGCCATTGCCGCCGATGCGATCGAAGAAGCAATCGCGAATGGCGCAGTTCTCGGTTCCTTCCATCAACACGGCGCCGCCGCGGTAAACGCGCCAATCGCCGCCGCTCGGGACGGATTTCGTTTTCATGAACGTGTAGCGCGTGTGCCCGAGGGTCAGGCCTTGCAGCGTAATAAAGCGAACCGGCGCGCTTTCCGTGCCGCGGAACTCGAAGAGATGCTCGAGGACGACCCCTTCGACGAGCGCCTTGTCGAGATCGAGGCCGGCGGGAGGGATGAAATACAGGGTGTCGCTCTTGCGATCGAGGAACCACTCGCCGGGCGCGTCAAGTTCCTCAAAGACGTTTTCAATGAACATGCGTCCGGGCGCCAACCGGTCATACGACCGCATCGCCCGGCCCTTGCTTTGGTAGCCGCCTACGACATTCGGGTCCTTGTCGCATTCGAACGTGTAGACGCCGTCGGCCGCCTTCTTCGTGATCTGGAAATGCAGCGTCGACCATCCCAGCGACATCATCCCGTGGACATACGCGCCGACGGGATCGGCATATCCTTTCAGCCGTTCGGGGCTGATGGCATCGGCCGAGGTCTCCGGCGTTTGCTCGCGGATGCTGCCGCCATAGAAGCCGTCGCCGGGATCATAGTTGGGATAACGGCAGCGGATCATCTTGCGGCCGTTGATCCACAACTGGTCGAAATCCAGGCCGGCGGGCACTTGGGCCTTGAGGGTGGTCTCCGAATGCCGTTCCCACTGGAGCTTCAGTTCGCAACTCCCGACAACGATGGCTTCTTCGCCAGGATAAGATGAATAGACGACGGGCGCAGCTTCCGAGCCGGAGTTCTCGGGACCGAAAACAAGAGGCCTGGCCAGGCGATGCTTGCCGGCGCGAAGATAGACCGTGATCGGCCGATCCTTCGGCGTCTTGCGAACGGCGTCGCGGGCGCGTGGAAGCGTCGCAAACGGCTTTTCGATCGTGCCCGGATTGGCGTCGTCGCCGCCCGGGGCCACATGGAATGTCACGGAGGCGCCGGACAACTCCCCGCCGTCGCAACGATCCGCCATGGCAAGAATCAGCGGCATGGCAATACAGAACAGGAACGGCGTTCGTACTCGAAACATCATCTCAATCCCTTCTCACGGTTTTCCCGAGGCGCTCCGGCCCCTAGCTATTGATCCTTCTGGCGCTTGCTGTCTTTCCTCTTGGCTTCCGCGGGTCTGGCGTCGAACGAGGGGGTCCGGGCGGTCGCGCGCAGGCGCGGCGACTCGACGCCGAACTGATCCATTGGGAAATTCTGGAAGCCAAGGGCCAACGC
The DNA here is from genome assembly GCA_026398515.1 of Candidatus Sumerlaeota bacterium. Classification (GTDB taxonomy): domain Bacteria; phylum Sumerlaeota; class Sumerlaeia; order JAPLSS01; family JAPLSS01; genus JAPLSS01. Next base: position 4,981 of record JAPLSS010000572.1, read on the forward strand.
GGGCGATCCGTCCTTCACGCGATAATCGCCATGCGACGGACCGACGAACATCGCATCGCCCTGGAGGGAGTGTCGGTCCTGGTGGCTAACTTCCTGAAGCGAAACAGCCGGCCCGCTTCCGCCAGGCGCCTGCAGGAAGTTGTAGTCCGCCGTTCCGCTCCAGTCCTGAATTCGGGCGGTCTGGTAGGGGGTGAACACGATGTTCCGGACGAATGTGTCTTCGCGACTGTTCGGATACCAGACGTGGGCCTTGAAGCCGTTGTTCACCAGGACGTTGTTTTCGTTCCGGCGGCGATAGCCCTCGCGATTCTTGATGCCGCCGCTTAAGCACAGGTTGTTGTAGATCTGGTAATTCGACGAGCCATCGTCGAGGTCGATGTCCCACCCATGGTCGCAACGCCAACGGTTGTTGCGGAGGACCACGGGCTTGGTCGCGTCCCAGAACGGCATATCCGGATGCTCGTTGACCCACTGCACGGTGACCGATGGGTCGCCGGGGCGCCAGTAGCGGTCGCGCCCCCAGGAGTTGAACGACCCGTGATCGCTGGTTTCCAGGACCGTGTCGAAGACGTCGTTGCCCTCGATTAGGTGGCCGCCCCAACAGCCGTCTCCCACGTTGATGCCGGCCCGCGGCGTTTCGTAGATGCTGTTGTGGCGGACGACGATGTCCATCGACATGGCGATCTCCACCCCCGCCGACTGTTTCTCGAATCGCCCGTTGCGAACCAGCAGGCAGCCTTCGACCGCGCACTCGGCCGGGTAGTTGTTCGATCGCGGCCCGGGCGTGTGATCCATGTCCTCGAACGCCTGCGTCTGGCTATATTCGAACAGCGGGGAGCGCGCCGCGTCCGGATCGCCGACGAAGCAGACGGAACTGGCGCCGGCATCGTGGATGTAGCAATCGCGGATCGCGACGCGACGGTTGTAATTGCTGAGGAAGATGCCGTTTCCCCCGGGGGCATCGAGCTCCAGGTTCCTCAGTTCAACATCCTCGGCCCCGGTCGCGAAAACCGCTCCGCCGCGGTAGATCGTCCAGTCGCTGCGCAGGAGCGGCTCTTTGGTCTCCATGAAGGTGCGAGCCGTATGGGTCAACGTCAGGCCGACAAGCCGGATATGCCGGACCGGCCGCGCCTCGCTTCCACGAAACTCGATCAGGCAGGGCAATCCGGCGCACTCGATCTTCGCGGCCGCCAGGTCGAGGCCCTGCGGCGGCATGTAGTAGAGCGTGGCCGTTTTCTCATCGAGGAACCACTCCCCCGGGGCGTCGAGTTCTTCGAAGATGTTTTCGACGAAGCGGTAGAGCGGATGCATGGAGGCCTGGCGGTTGTTCTGCCAGCCGCCTTCGTAGGCCAGGTTCCCTTCCTCATCCTTGCCGGTGATGCGGTAGTCGAACCCGGCCCACTGCCCCTTGTGCAGGGCGTGCATGAACCCGCCGGTTGGGTCGTTCCAGCGCAGGACCCGCTCCGGGCTGAAGGCGTCGGCGGCGTAGCCGTTGAAATGAGGCTCGCGGGGGTCGAAGTTCGGATACCGGGCCATGGGTTGGCGCTGGCCGTTGACGAACAACTGGTCGAACGCCAGTCCCTTGGGGACGGCCGCTTTGAGAATCCCTCGTTCATACGGCTGCCATTGCAGGCTCAGTGGCCGTCCGCCGCTGAGGACGGGCTTCTCGTCCTTGTACGCCGCATACACGACCGGCGCCTGCTCGGAGCCGGAATCCTCCGGCAGGAAAACCAGGGTCTCGGGCAGGCAGTAGGCGCCTTCGCGCAGATACACGGTGGCCTTCGACGCTTTCTCGACCTTCCGCATGGCATCGCGCGCATGGCCCAATGTCGCAAATGGCTTCTCGATTGTGCCGGGATTCGCATCATCGCCATTCGGCGCAATATAGAACGACGATGGCGCGCCTGACGCCTCCAGATCGCCATTCAACCGCAGCGTTTCGCCGGCGTTCAGCGGCGCTTCGATGACGCTCTCGCCATAGCGAACCTTGCAGGGATTGCCCTCGAGCGAACGAATGGCGCATTCCGCGAGCGCGCCGTCCTTCCAGGCGATGTCCACCTCGAATCCGCCGCGGGCGCGCAAGCCCTTGACGCTTCCGGTCGGCCACGCCTGGGGCAGCGCGGGAAGAAGATGGATCTCGCCGAGGTGGCTCTGCAGGAGCATTTCGGCGATGCCCGCCGTGCCGCCGAAGTTCCCATCGATCTGGAACGGCGGATGCGCATCGAACAGGTTGGGGAAGGTGTTGCCCGCCAGCGCTTCGGCGAGCATCCGGCGCGCGTGGTCGCCGTCGAGGAAGCGCGCCCACAGGCTGATCTTCCAGGCCTTGCTCCATCCCGTGCCGCCGTCGCCGCGGAAGAGGAGCGATTGCTTCGCCGCCTGGAAGAGCTCCGGCGTCCGCGGGGTGATGTCCCAGCCGGGGAAGACGCCCCAGAGATGCGAGACGTGGCGGTGCTCGTTCTTCGGATCGTCCTTGTCCTCCAGCCATTCCTGCAACTGCCCGTATTGGCCGATCTGATTCGGCGCGATCTGTTTTCGCAACTTCACGAGTTGGTCGGCGAAGTCCTTGTCGCAATCGAGAATCCTGGCCGCTTCGATCGTGTTGGCGAACAGGTCGCGGATGATCTGATGATCCATCGTCGGGCCGGCGACCAGGCCTCCGTTCTCCGGCGAATTCGACGGCGTGCTGATCAGCCAACCGGTCTTCGGGTCCTTCACCAGGAAATCGACGAAGAAGAGCGCGGCCTCCTTCATCGCGGGATACGCGCGCTTCTGAAGGAATTCCTTGTCGCCGGCGAAGAGCCAATGCTCCCAGAGATGGTGGCACAGCCACGCGCCGCCGGTGACCCAAATCCCGTGGTTGCTGGCGTTAATCGGGGCCGCGCCGCGCCACAGGTCGGTGTTGTGGTGGAGGACCCACCCGCGGCAGCCGTAGTGCGCCTGCGCCACTTTGGCGCCGGTGATCCGCAGGTCGTCGATCAGATCGAAGAGCGGCTCATGGCATTCCGAGAGGTTGCCGATCTCCGCCGGCCAGTAGTTCATCTCGGTGTTGATGTTCGTGGTCCACTTGCTGTCCCACGGCGGCTTGAGTTTGTCGTTCCACACGCCTTGCAGGTTCGCCGGTTGATCGCCGGGCCGGCTGGAGGCGATCAGCAGGTAGCGGCCAAACTGGAAATACAGCGCCGCCAACTTCGGATCGTCAACGCCGTCCTTGAGCGCCGCGAGCCGCTCATCGGTGGGCTTGTCGGCGGCGTCGGTCTGACCCAAATCCAGAGCGACGCGCCGGAAGAGGCGCTGATGGTCTTCCACGTGCGCCCGGCGGAGAGCGTCGAACGATTTGCCGGAAAGCGCCTGGAGCGCCTTCTCACAACGCTCGGCGGGCTCGGCGCTGGCGTCGTGGAAATTCACGTAACTTGTCGCGGCAACGAGCAGAAGAGTGATGGCGTTCGCGCCCTCAACGGCGATCTGAGCGTCGGCGATGGCCACGCGCCCGCCATCCGGCACGACCCGCAGGCGCGCTTCGTAGCGCAGCCCGTCGTCCTCCATCTGGCCGAACAGGGAGAGTTGGTCGCCGCCCACGGCGCGTGTCCGGGCGTCGCGATGCGGGCTGTCGAGTTGCGCGGTGAACGACACCAAGCCGGGCTTGTCGGCCGCGATGCGCACGACAATCGCCTGGTCCGGGTGGCTGGCGAAGGCCTGGCGCTCGAATGTCGCGTCGCCGACCTTGTAGCGCACGGTGGCGATGGCGGAATCCAGATCCAGCTCACGCTGGTAGGCCGTCGCGTTTTCATGCCCCGGGAAACGCAACTTCAGATCGCCGAATGGCTGGTACGCTTCCTGGCGCAGCGGGACGCTCATGAACTCCTGGAGCGCCAGGTCCTCGGCTTCCTTCTGCTTGCCATCGGCCAGCAACTGGCGAATCGCCGGCAGAAACTCGACCGCGCCCTCGTGTTGATATTCATGCGGTCGGCCGGTCCACAGCGTGTCCTGGTTGAACTGGATGCGCTCGTCGGCCGGGCCGCCGAAGACCATCGCGCCCAGCCGCCCGGCGCCGATCGGCAGGGCTTCCTCCCATTTCTCCGCGGGCTTCGCATACCAAAGGCGCATGGCCGATTCCTCCGCGTGGGTCGCCGTTTCCCCTGTCGCCATCATGCAACCGCTAACCAGGACAAGCATCAGGCGTCTCATGGCGCGTCGCCTCCGGCATTGACTGAAAGAGTGATGGCCGCAACGAGTCGCAAGAAACACAAGAGAGGAATGCTCGCGGCTCTTGCGATTCCTCGCGGCCTTGAGCCTCTCCCTACTCCGCCGCTTTCGCAGGCGTCAGTTTAATCTGCCGGAAGTTCATCAGCGCGCTTTTCAGCGGGGCGATGGGCTTCAACGTGAGATCGCTTTCGCCTTGGGGAAGCGTCATCTGACCGATGGCCTGCGGCTTGTATTCCCGCAATCCGCCGGTGTTCTCCGTCCTAACTTCGAGCGTCTGATCGCCGACCGCCACGGCGAAGCGATTGGTTGAGTTGGAGGCGCCGTAGGTGATCTCCACTGAGTATTTCCCCGCCTCCGGGACGACAATCTTCCAGTGCGCGTAGTCTTGCCCGTCCGTCCAGGCGCCAAGGTTCTGGCGATCCGGCTGGTATTTCAGTTCTGACCCGACGATGCCGGCGCCCTCCGGGTTCAGGGTGATGACGCCCGCGGCGTCGGCCGTGGCGGGTCCGGCGGGCGCTGTCTCCTTCGGCGTCGACTCGTTCTTCGCCTTGCCGGTCTTTCCCTTCCTTCCGGCGGGCTCCGAGTTCCATTTCGGCGTGACGTCCAAGTCGCCCTTGAACTCCACAACGACCACCGACGCGATCTCCGATGGCGCCTGGGCCGGCAGCGTCAGTTCAACGCCATCGCCCCTAGCGTTGGCGCTGAACGCAACCTTGGCGCCGCCCTTGAGCGATTGCGCGCCCACGATCTGGCCGGCCTTCAGCGCGAGAGGCAGCGACTGGCCTTCCTTGGGCCACTCGAACACAACCAGGAAGAGACGCTGGCCCTTGCGAGTGATGCGGCCCCACTCCGGCGCGGCGCCCCACGGGCTGGCCGTCGTGCCGTAGATCGCCTCGCCGTTGTCCTTCATCCACGCGCCGACGCCCGCAAGACTCTTGGCTTCTCCCTCGCAAAAGGAGCCATCGCCGCGCGGGCCGACGTCGAGCAGGAAGTTGCCGCCCTTGGAGGCGATGTCGGCCAGGTTGTGGACAAGAACGGCGGCCGACTTGAACGGGCCTTCCTCGCCCTTGTACCAGAAGCTGGGGCCGACGCTCATGCAGACTTCCCACCGTCCCTCGGGGGGCTTGCCCGGGATGTGCTGCTCCGGCGTGACATAGTCGGCGTAGCCGTCCGTGCCGCGGTTGTCGAGGATAAGGTTGGGCTGCAGTTCGCGCATCATCTTATACATGGGAAGCGCGTCGGGCACGTTCGGCAGCCCGATGTCAAACCAGAACTCGTCGATCGGGCCGTAGTTGGTGAGGAGTTCGCGGACCTGCCCTTGCTCGAATTTCAACCAATTCTTCCAGCGGTCGGGATGCTTGTTCACGAAGTCGGGAATGTAGTCGATGCTGCGACTCCACCACACACCATCGGGGTGATGCTGGTCCGGGTGCGAATAGTAGAGGCCGATCTTCAGCCCCGCCGCGCGGAACGCGTCGACGTATTGTTTGACGATGTCGGGATTGGCGCTCTTGCTATAGGGGCATTCGGGATTGGTGATCTTGTAGTCGGTCAGCTGGGTGTCCCAATTGCAGAAGCCGTCGTGGTGCTTGGTGACGAGGACGGCGTAGCGCATGCCGGCGTCCTTGGCCGCGCGCGCCCATTCCGCGGGATCATACTTCACCGGGTTGAAGGTCTTGTAGAGGTCCAAGTCCTTCTCCACTTCCTCGCGCGGCAGAGGCTTGCCGTCCTTGCTGCGGCCGCGGAAGATGGGGCCTTTGGCGGTCTGCGCCCAGGGACCCCAATGGATAAACATGCCGAACTTCCACTCGTTCCATTCCGCCATGCGCTCAGGCGAAGCGTTGGTTGATCCGGCCGACGCCGATGGGCCGGTCGGTTCGCCGGCGAAGGACCGGGCGCATGCCGCGAAGAACAGCGCGGCGACGGCGAAAGTGATGACGCTGGCGTTCTGTCCCATGTTTCTGACCTCGCTTGTCCATATTTCGTATCACAACACTCAGGTGTTGTGTTTCTGACTCAATCCGCGGCCGCAAACCGCCGGCCACCCGTCCGAACGCGTTCGACGGCGGGCGTGCGGCGTTCTCTCAACGGCGCGCTGGGCCGTTTCCGGGCTGATGCGCATCTCCTTGCCGCAGTCATGGAGAATGAACGAGACGCTCGAGCGCGAGCAACCGGCTTCGCGGGCGATGTCGGCGATGGCAAGGCAGGTGTGAGAGCGACGCATAGTCATGGCCGGAGAAGGGGCTAGGAAAAAACACTCGCGCTGAATCGACCTGCTAGATCGTTTCATCCTCTTACCTT
>JAPLSS010000873.1 GCA_026398515.1 Candidatus Sumerlaeota bacterium
AGCGCGGACGGCAAGCGGCTGGACATCTGGATGGACACCGACGCCGGCCCCGTCCAGGCGAGCTTGGAACTGGAAGGCGCGGAAGTCCTGGCGCGCGTTTCTCCGGCGGGCGAAGGGAAGTATGCGCCGGTCGTGTTCCCCCTGCCGCTTCAGCCGCCGCCGGACGCCGACCTCGTCTTGCCGGCCGACGAAGGCGTTCTCATGCCCGCCACCGGGGAAGGCATGCCGCCGCGGCTCGAAGGCACGTACAATTACGCGCAAAGCTCGCTGACCATGCCGTGGTTCGGCTTCGAACAGGGCGAGGCCGGCGTGATGGCCCTCTTCGAAACGCCCTACGACTGGCAGTTGAGCGTGAAGAAGGTCGCGGCGGCCGGAGTTCTCGTGCCCACGCTGAACTGGCTGCCGTCGAAGACGGACCTGCGCTATGAGCGCCGCGTTCGCCTGTGCCTGTTCGACAAGGGCGGCTACGTGGCGATGGCCAAGCGCTACCGCCGGTTTCTCATGAACACTGGCCGCTTTCGCACCATCGAGGAGAAGGCGAAGGACAATCCCGAGATCCGCAAGCTCATTGGCGCCATCGACATCAAAGACGTGAGCAAGGACTCGGCGCTCCTGGATTGGATGATCGCCAACGGCATTCGCCGCGCGCTCTATTACCCCAATGACGTGTCGGGCGGGAAGGGACGCAAGGCGCTCGACGCCGGCTATGTGTTGGGCCGCTACGACATTTACACCGACGTCGCCGGCCCGGAGCTGCTGGCGATTTGGGGGCCGCCGAAGAGCGATCTGGACCACAAGAAGGTGGGGTATCCCGAGGAGCCGTATATCCAACGCGATGGAACGCCGAAGCCGGGTTTCGCGTATCCGGTCGGAGCGAAAGGCGCGGCGGCCTCGCAAGGAGCCAAGCCGCAAACCGTGCGCTGCTATTCCCGCTGCTCCCTTTGCCAATTGCCGTGGATGGAGAAGATCATTCCGCCGCAGATCGAGAGCGACGGCTGGACCGCGCGCTTCATCGACGTGGTGACCGCCATCCAGCCGCTGGAGTGCTATTCAGACGAACACCCGCTGACGCGCGAAGAGGACGTCGAGACGCGGCTGAAGCTGTTCGACTACCTGAATTCGCTGGGGCAGATCAGCGCATCCGAAGGCGGCGCCGACTGGGCGTCGCACAAGCTGGCCTACCAGGAAGGCAGCCTGACGCTGAATCACTTCGCCAGCCTGCCGGGCGTCTACGTCGGCACGTCGCCGATTCCGCTGCCCGACAACTACATCCGCTGGCAGTTCGATCCGGCGATCCGCGTCCCGCTCCACGAACTCGTGCACCATGACACACAATGGATGACGTGGCGCTGGAACCACTCGCCGAACCGCTGGGACAAGCGCCAGTATTGGGACGATTGGGACTTGGTCCACATCCTCAACGCGCAAATGCCGATGCTGGTGATCCAGTCCAGCGGATTGGCGGATTACGGCGAGCGCGTCCTCAAGACCTATCGCGACGTGTGCGGCGTCCTGGACAAGGTCGGCGGCGTGGAGATGACCGACCACCGGTTCCTGACGAGCGACCGGATGGTCCAGGAGAGCCGCTTCGCCAACGGCTGGCG
>JAPLSS010000332.1 GCA_026398515.1 Candidatus Sumerlaeota bacterium
GTGTCGCGCTCATGTCCATTTCCTTCCCTCCGCGTTCATTTCATCCCAAAGTTCTTCTTCAGGAACGCCATCATCGCATCGACGCGCGCCTTCGCGTCCGGGAAATCGGCGGTCAGGTGGAACTCGCACTCGAGCCCCATCGCGTCCATTTGCTTCTTCAGATAGCGGCCGAAGTTCGGGTGATGGATGTTGCCGTCGGTCTCGTTCGCCTTGTTGTTCATGGCGAAGATCGGCGGATCGTCCTTGGTCAGATGCGTGAGGGGAGAACAGTCGCGCAGCCGGGCGTCGAGGTCCGCGTCGATGGGGTCCGTGTCCCAATTGAACGTCTCGGGCAAGCCCTGAAGCTGTTTGAGAGGGGCGACGTCATAGGCGTTGCCCGGGACGATCTTCTTGATCTCGCGCGGGTCGTACGTGCATTGCATGTTGGTGGGCAGGGCGCACGTCAGACGGGTCGACTGGCGCGCCACCGGGTCGTCGCTCTTCGGGTCGGCCAGGTCGTCATGGAACGCCAGCCACTCCGAAATCCCCGCGCCCGCCGAGCCGCCGGTGCATGCGATGCGCTTCGGGTCGATGTTCCATTCGGCGGCCTTGGAGCGCATGAACTGGATGGCGCGCGCGCCGTCGTGCATTTGCGCCGGGTAGATGGCGACGCCCGACAAGCGGTAGTTGATCGACGCGTAGGAAATGCCGGAATTCAGGCAGGCCGTCAGAAGCGCCCCGTCGCGATCGGCCTTGTCCCCGTGCATGAAGCCGCCGCCGTGGATGAAGACGACGAGCGGCGTCGGCGTGGCGCTCTGGGCTTTCCAGAAATCGATTTTGTTGCTCTCGTCCGGCCCGTAGGACACATCGGCAAATGTCGGCGCCGGCTCGGCCTGCCGCTCTTCTTCCCTCGCGGGGGCGCCAGGGGTTGTGGATTCTATACGTCGTTCTCCTTTCTTCTCGGCTCGGGCGCCGGAGCGCCCTGCTCGGGCCTTGGCCGGCGCGCTAGCCGGCGTTCCCTCTGCGGCGATGGCGCCTCCGCTCACGCACAAACACGCGGCGGCCGCCAGCGCGATACACCATCTCGATACGTCGTTTCTCATGGTTTCTCTCCCTTTCCACGACCTTGCCGTTTTGTCATCCGCTTTGCCGGCGCACTCCAAAAACACGCCTCCGCGCCGCGTTTCGCCTCTGGCCCCGTCTTGGGGGAATAAGCCAACCGCCCTGAGCCCGGCGTTGATCCCCGAGGAGAAGAGACAACCGTGCTTGCCGGGGCGCGCCGACGCGATTGAAGGCCCGCCACACAACCGCGCCGTAGTTTATCGGAGTTTATCGCCCCCCCTATTCGGAACTTGACAATAGAAGGCCTGATCTGAGACAATACAAAGTATCTAAACTATTTCGCGCTGTTGCGTCAAGAAAAAAAGGAGCGCGAGAAGGCGAAGACGTCGCATTCGAGCAGAAAAGGCTCGCCGGGTGGCCGACGAGTGTGCATCTGGCCTATACTTCACCACGAAGAGCCTTGTGCGAAAGGAGGTGGTGAGGGGGGAGACGTGCTGCATTTCATCCCTCCACGCGCGTCGTGTCAGTTGTGAGCGCAAGGGGGCGGTCTCCGGCGCACGCGAGCCGGAGGCGGACAAAAAGCATCGCTTCGAGCATTCGCAGGATTTGAAGGAGGATCGTGTACAGATGAATAGCAAACGTATGAATCGCGTTAGGATAGGGGAGGCAGTGGCGGCTCTCTTCTTCCTGTTGGCGGGCGCCAGCACCGCGCTGGCCGGCAATGCAACGGAGAATCTCGCCCTCGTTACAGCCAATGTGGTCATCACCGGCCCCGGCACTGGCTCCGTCGGCTTGATCGACAATGCCGCGTTGGTGTACAATTGGGGCGCGTTCAACGCGGCCGCCACCGGAAACATCCGGTACAACCAGGGTCAGGGCATACAGTTTGGGGGTCCGACCAGCGTGCCGGGTTCCTATTTTCTCACCCGTTTCAGCAGCGGCGACAGCGCCGTAGTGAGCCCGTTGAAGTACGTCGACATCACGGAAAACAACAACGACTTCTCGGCGCGTATCCTGGTTCATACGACCGGGGGCGCGTGGCTCGCCTCGGATCCGGTGGCGCTGGCATCCCCGGGGGCGGGCATCGCTCAAACGTTTGCCGTCGCTTCGCTGAACTGGGCGCCGGTGACCAACGCCGCTACGGCGATCGACGCCGCGATCAGCACGCCGCAAGCGTTTACCGCCTTGACGCTGGGCACGCCCGCCGCCTGGGTGGCGGGCACGGCGGTTGACGGCGGCGGCATATACAACAGCAACGGCGACGGCCTCAATGCCACCCGGATCGCCTACCTGGCTTTCAAGGAGCCGGTCCCCGGCGGCGTGGCCGTGCCGGACGTCAGAGGCCAGGACAAAACGGCGGCCGCGGCGGCCATCGCGGCCGTGGGCTCGCCTCCGTTGGTTCCGAGCGAAATCTCGCCGAAGGTGAACAGCGATATCTATCTCATCGATCAGGTTACCATGACGACGCCGGCCGGCGGAATTGAGGTGGCGCCCGGCTCGACCGTGAACATGACGATTTCCGGCGGTCCGGACGAGTTCTGGGACTGGACGGGAGGCGCCGGCCCGGCCGACGTGTCCGTCCAGACCAACTGGACGTTGGCTGGCACGGACTTGAGCGTTCCGGCCAATCCATACGCGCCCCCCATTGACGCAGGGGAGCGCGTGGCGGTGAGGAGCAATGCGACGTGGACCATGGGCTCCCTGTCGTACGGCGGCATGAATGTACTCGGCAACGCGGTGCTTAACGTCAGTGGCGCCACCCTGACGAACACCGGCCAGACCCAAATCGGCTCGGGGGGAGCAGTCGTCATTGGGGCGGCGTCGGGCAAGATGGTAATCAACGCCGGCTCGACGGTGACGTGCTCCAACGCGATCAACATCGGCGCCGTGTCCGTTGTCGGCGCCGGAAACGGGACCCTTGAGGTCGCCGGCGGAAGCTTGACCATGAACACCACCGGCGGCGCCGTCTTTATCGGCGCGCTGAGCGCCGGCGCGGGCGCCGGCGCGGGCCTGTTCCACTTGAACGGCTCGGCCGGAACCGTCCTCATTCAACGCGCCATGAACATGCCCAGCGCTCTGTCCACGATCAAGTGGACCGCCGACGCCGACGGCTTCTGCAAGGTTGTCATGGATCAGACCAACCGCGACTTCGGCCTGGACCACGGCTCGGTGGTGGTCGACGCCACCAACGCTCCCGTCACCATCGGCACGGCAGCGAGCTTTCAACTGTTCGACTGCGGTCGGAACATCCTCGACAGTGGGAACGTCCTGACCACCGGCTTGACGATCACTCCGAAGACGGGCACTGCCGGGGGCGATTGGGCGCTGGAGGCGCGGGACACCAACGCCAACAGCATTCCCGACGAGCTGTGGCTGAATTACACGCCACACGTGAACAACCCGCCGTCCTTCACCAACGATCCGTTCAGCAAACCGAGCGCCAGGACGGGCGTTGCCTACAACCAGTCCATTGCGGGCGATGCCAGCGACCCCGACGTGGGCGATCTGGGCGAGAATGCTTTTGTGGTCCGCGTCACTGACCCGGGCGACCTGTCGGATACCGCGACGATGACCATCATGGTTAGCAATGTAAGCGCGGCCAAGGCCTGGACGGGATACTGATCGTCGAACCTTGTTGCCGTCCGCGGCGATTGAAGTCAGCGAGCAAAGGCGCAACGCCTTTGCCCGCTGCTTTTTCTTGGAGAATTCGTTTGACGCAATAATATACAGTAGTTTCGTTGATGTGGGGCCGTCGGATCAGGAATATGGATCGTGAGGCTGTGGCGCCGTTTCGCTTTCGATCCGTCGCGCGAGGAATCCTCGCTTGACAAGGCGATCCCCAACCGGAAGTTTTCAGCCCTATGTCGTCTCCATCCGCGAAAACCACGATCTATACGCTGAGCGACGAACTGGGCGTTTCCGCGGCCACCGTCAGCCGCGCTTTGGCCAACTCGCCGGAGATCAGCGCCGAGTTGCGCCGCAAGATCCGCCGCCTGGCGCGCGAGCGCGATTTCCGCCCGGGCGTGGTTACGCGGCGGATTCCGACGATTTGCGCCTTGGTGCAGCAGTACACCGACACGCCGTTGACCTTGTATCCCTACCTGGCCACGGTCGTGGGCGGCGTGGCGCAATACGCGCACGAGGAAAACCTGGAGATGAATCTCCACATCGCCCACGTCGACGAATTAAACCGGCGCGACCTGGTGCGCGAATTCGCCCGCCGCCAGATTGACGGGGTGGTCGCCCTGAGCTCCTCGACGCGCAGCCAGTTCTTCGCCTCGCTCGATGAACAGGACTTCCCTTATTGCTGTCTCCTCGTGGACGACGGCCGGCATCCCCACAAACTCCTGACCATCGACAACGAGAAGGCGGGCTACGACGCGACTCGCTACCTGTTGACCGTGGGCCATCGACGCATCGCGGTTCTGACCACGCCGGTCCACGTTCAGACGGGCCAACAGCGTCTCGCGGGCTATCGCCGGGCGTTGCGCGAGGCGGGCGTTCCCGTGGACGAAACGCTGGCGCGCGTGAACGAAGATAAGCATTTCGGGCTGGAGTTCGCCCGCGACGCGGTGAGCGATCTGCTGCGCCGCAACCCCGATGTCACGGCCTTGCTCGTTATGAGCCACAACCTGGCCATCGCCGCGTTGCACGCCCTGTACCGCTGGGGGCTGCGCGTCCCCGACCAGCTGTCGCTCCTGTCGTTCGACGATTTCCCCGAGACCGCGTTCCTCTGCCCGCCGCTGACGGTCGTGCGCGTCCCCAACCGCGAGTTGGCGTACCAGGCCGCGCGACGGGTGCATCGCCTGATTCGCGGTTTGTCCGACAGCGACACCAACGGCGCGATTTATCTGGAAGGCGAACTCATCGTGAGGGAAAGCGTGGGGCCGCCGCGGAAGGGGAAATTGCGATGAGTCGCGGAGCCGCGCTTCTGGCATTGGGGCTGTGCAGTCTCATCGGGTCTTCAGCGGCGACGCAGTATGGTTTTTGCGGAACCCATTACGAAGGCCCCTTGCATGCGGGTCCACCATCCATGTTGAAAGAGTATCGAACATGAAGGACGCCACACGAATTTTCCAGCGCTATTCCGGCAATCCCATTCTGAAAGTGAAGGACTATCCGGGCGTGGCGCAGTTGTACAATCCGTCGCCCGTGCAATTCGGCGACGAAACCATCCTGCTGATTTCCGTCGTGGAGCATGCGGCCAAGCGCGGGTATGGGCGCGACGTCGGCGAAACCCGCATCGCCCGCAGCAAGGACGGGATCCATTTCGAGTTGAGTACGGAGAATTTCGTCGACACGCAGTGCGACGAGTATCCGTGGACCCTCTATCACCATTTCATCGACAACCGCACAACCAAGATTGGCGACACCTATTATCTCATTACTCCGGTGATGGTGCATGGATTCCAGTCGCCTGTCGGCATGTTGGGGAAAACGAAAGATTTCAAGACCTACGAGCGCATCGACGTGATTACCCAGCCGCCCAACCGCGGCGCCTCGCTGTTTTCGGAAACAATCGCCGGCAAGTACTGGAAGCTGGACCGGCCCGGCGGCGGCGACCAGGGCACGGGCGAGATCTGGATTTCGTCTTCTCCCGATCTGGTTCACTGGGGCGGATTCAAGCCGGTTCTGGCGCCGAACTACCGCTTTTGGAATATGGGCAAGATCGGCCCTACGCCGCCAATCAAAACGGCCAAAGGCTGGCTGGACATCATTCATGGCGTCTTCAAACCGGCTGGCGGTGTCCAGTATTACATTGGCGCCATGCTGCTCGATCTCGACGAGCCGTGGAAGGTCATCGGCAAGACGAACAGCTACCTCATGGGTCCGGAAGAGCCATGGGAGCTGCACGGCAACAGCGACAACACCGTGTTTCCCTGCGGTGCGATCGCCGATTACGACAAAGACCAGATTCGCCTGTATTACGGCGGATGCGACATGGCCATTTGTCTGGCCACGGGAAGCCTGAGCGATACGGTCGAGGCCTGCCTCAAGGGCCTTTGATTCGGCAGCGGCATGGCCAATCAAGCGGACGGAAGAAATCTGACACACTCCCCCTACAACGATTATGCCAAAAGCGCAATGAAGACAGCGATTTATTTCATTCTTGAGGAGAGGAAAATGAGACAGAGATTTGCACTATGCGCAATTTCAGGGATCTCCACTTTGGCGTGGCTGACCGGCGCGGCCCCCGGCGCGGAAACCGTTGACGAGGAAGCCCCCCGGGGACGGGTCGTTGCCCCGGCGGTCGCAATTCCCCTTGATGTGAGTCCGGTCGTGCCTTTGGAAGTCACCACGCTGGACGACAACCATCTTACGGGTTTGTATCGAAAGCCGGCCGGAGATGGACCCTTCCCGGCTATTATCAGCATTCATGGCGACTTGAATGAGTTCGGCACAGACAGATTGCGCGATTATCTGGTTTCCGGGGGGGTGCACACGAGGCTTCTGAACGCCGGCTTTGTCATAATCATGACCGACTTCCGTACGTATTCCCAGGAGGTCCAATCCAAAGGGCCCCTGTTGGATACTCTGGCCTTCTACCGCGCGGTTTGTGATCTCCCGTTTGTGGATTCCAAGAACGTCTTTCTCTTTGGAGGCAGCGGCGGGGGGAGCATCGCGCTGGATGTGGCCGGCGCCATTCCCCTCCGTGGAATTATTTGTGGAGAGCCGGCGACGATCCTCTATACCGGGATACTGACAACCGGAGACAGGGAGTCACGGCAGGATCCGATGCAGAATCCGCTCAAATACTTCACGGATGAATTGCAGAAAACCACCCTCTACAAATTGAGTTCCATTCGCTGCCCGGTTCTTATCCTGCACGGAGACGTGCATGCGCTCAAGACGCTCAACCTTGAAATACTTCCGCCCATGATGAAGAAGGCCGGCGTTGATGTGAAGATCAAGGTCTTTCCGGGGTCGCCTCACGGGTTCTATTTCAACTCCCCTCAGGTTACAGTCGATCAGGTGATAAAAGATATTCTGGAATTCACCACTCCGCTTCTTAGCGTGCCTCTCCATCGGATGGGCAGAGGTGAATGAAGTCGATGTCGAATGAACGCATGCCATTCTGCGTCTATTCCTAAAAAAGCGCAATTTTCGGTCCTCTCAAGCTTGGGTTCGAAGTGTCTTTACACACCGCCCCGGTAAGGAATCGCACTTGAGGGTTCTAGATTTCCTCCTCCTCGGGATATGTGTCTATTCGTTGCCGTGTGGCAATCTTCGAGGCGCTCATTGACCTTCCTCCCCGCATCGGTCCCGGCCGCAGGGCTGATACCCCCGCCGCGCAGCTCTTCGGCGACGACGTTGCCCTCCGGAGGGACATCCCGGCCGGATGCAAGTCCATTAGCGCTTCCTCGACTAATGCCCCTATTTTCGCCTCGTCGGAGAAATTCGTGGGTGAAAAGCCTGGGATAATGGGTCTAAGTCTCGTTATATGAGGGATCTATGGAGGCCGAAGCACCCGCCCGTTTCTGTACAGAAATCCGACGGGGGGCGTTCTCGATCATTGCGAGCTTGGTGAATCTCGCCAAAC
>JAPLSS010000627.1 GCA_026398515.1 Candidatus Sumerlaeota bacterium
CGGATTCTGGGCGTGCAGGAATCGGGTCTCCCCGTGGATTGGCAGCATCAGGACATCGGCGAGCCGTCCCTGGCCGGAGGCGTGGACTACGATGTGCTTTCAAGCGCGTTTGCCGTCCAGGGCGCTGGCAAGGACATTTGGGAAACGGACGATCAGTTGCATTTCGTCTATCAAGCCCTGGAAGGCGATGGAGAGATTCAAGCCCAGGTTCGATCCGTGGAGCAGACGGACAACTATGCCAAGGCCGGCGTCATGATCCGAGGGGGCCTCGAGGCCAACGCGCGACACGCCCTGATGAACCTGACGCCGACGCAAGGCGCCAAGTTCACCTGGCGCAGCGCCGTCGCCAGCGCGCAGATCCCCGTGCACGGCACGTCCAACGGCATCAAGGCCCCGTATTGGGTCAAGCTGGTTCGCATGGGGAACCATCTGGCCGGCTATAGTTCCGCCGACGGCCAGGAATGGGAACTCATCGGCGAGACGAACGTGCAACTTCCGGCAACGGCGTTCGTCGGTCTGGCCGTCACCAGCCATAATGTGGAACGGGTTTGCAGGGCCGAGTTCACAGACGTGAAGATTATTCGAAGCGATCGCCAAACGGAAAGGATCCGCAAATCATGAGTTCGCCTCTGAGATACATCATCGTCGGCACGGGTGGATTCGGGCGCTATTGGTGCTCCCAGGTGTTGCCGCGCCTAAGGGACCTCGGCAAAGCGGCGGCCGCCGCGGCCGTGGATATCAGTCCCGACGCCCTCAAGAACGCGCAGACGTTCCTGAAACTTCCGCCCGACAAATGTTACAGCGACATGGCCAAGGCCTTCGACGAAAACCCGGCCGACTTCGCCATCGTGGTTGTGCCGCCGGCCCATCACGAATCCGTCGTGGATGTGGCTCTCGCCCACGGCTGCCACATTCTCTCGGAAAAACCCATCGCGGACAGCATGGAGGCGTGCTGCCGCATCTACCACAAGGTCAAGCGGGCCGGTCGGAAGATGGCGGTCACCATGAGCCATCGCTTCGACCAGGACAAACAAAGCCTTCAGCGCCTCATTCAATCCGGCAAGTACGGCCGGCTCGACTACCTCGTCGGGCGCAACACCTGGATGTGCCGCAAGTACGCGGCGTGGGGCAACTTCCGCTACCAGATTCCCGATCCGTTGTTGATCGAGGGCACGGTCCACCATTTCGACATCATTCGCTCCCTGGCCGACTCGGACGCGAAGACCGTTCACGCCCTGACGTGGAACCCGGCGTGGAGCGAGTTCAAAGGCGACTGCCAGGCGCTGATTCTGATCGAGATGCTGAATGGCGTGAAGTGCCTCTATGAAGGCGCCAAGGCCAACGCCTCGGCCTTGAATGGCTGGACCGAAGACTATTGGCGCGCCGAATGCGAGGGCGCCACGCTGGAGCTCGACCAGCGCCGCCTTCGCGTCATCGCCGGAAGGCTGAACCAGCAGGCCATGATCGAGCAAGTCCCTCTCCAGCAACAGCCGGCGTGGATGAACCCCTGGCTGGCGGAGAGGTTCGTCGATTGGCTGAATGGAGCCGACGCGCCGCCGAACAACCTGGAAGACAACATCCAGTGCGCCGCGCTCCTGTTCGCCGCGATTGAGTCGGCCCACACGAAACAGATTGTCGACGTTCAGGAGTTCCTCGCGGGGCGCCTGAAGGCCTGAAGCCTCTCCGAGATCCCAAAATCCCGGAAGGTCCATTTGATGAGAAGCGATGAAATCCTTCAACCGGCCGAGTACTTGCGGGCCTTGACGCGAACGCCGCCGCGCAAGCGATTCGCCGGCGCGAGCCCCGAGGAGTTCCGGGCGTGGCGTAAAAACTTCACGCCTTGGCTCGCCGGCGTCTTTGCCGCCTACGAAGACCAACCCTTCGACGCCGAAGCCGCGCCCGCCACCGAGACGTCGGCGCCGGTGGATTGGCACGGCGGATGCCGGCGCATCGAAGTTCGGTTTGCCGAGGCGGAATACGGCCTGACCATCCCGGCGACGATTCTGGAGCCGCCCGCGGCGACGCGCAACGGCGCGGGTCTCATCTGCCAGCACGGCCACGGGCCCTTTGGCCGGCTCGCGGTCATCGGCGACCGCTCCTCGCCGGAGAAGACCAAGGAAATCGCCCACTATCAATACGACTTCGGACTGGGGCTGGCCCAGGCGGGGTATACCGTGCTGGCTATGGATCTCTTCAACTTTGGCGAGCGGCGCGCGGAAGTCCCTCGCCCGCGCGAATCGTGCGACATGGTGGGGCTGTTTCTCGCGGCGTTCGGGCGCAACTCCGTTGCGTTGCAGACGCGGGAGATCCGCCGGGCGATCACGGTCCTGGCGCGGTGGCCGGGCGTGGACCCCTCCCGCCTGGGCATGTGCGGCCTGAGCCAGGGCGGGCGCATGACGATGTTCGTCTCCGCGCTGGACGAGCGCATTCGCGCCGTCGTCAGCTCCGGCGCGGCCAACACGTTCCGCGACCGCGTGGCGCTCCTGAAGGGGCTGTGCGGCGCCCAAATCATCCCCGGCTTGGCGCTCGAGGCCGATACGCCGGACATCTTCGCCTCCATCGCGCCGCGGCCCCTGCAACTCCAGTGGGGAAGCCGCGATCCCGTGATGGACCCGTCGGCGGGGGAAGCCGCCGTCGCCCACATTGAACGATGCTACGCCGCCGCCGGAGCGCCGGAGCGCCTTTCCGTCCATCGGTTCGACGGCGGGCACGTTTTTGTTCTGGATGCGGCGCGCCGGCATTTCGACCGATGGTTGCAGGTTCGAAGTGACGCCGTTAGGCGTTCTGCAAGTCAATCCGGAGGCACCAGGGATAGCGCCTGAAGGCTCCTGGGATAACGCCTAAAGGCGTCACTCCAAACTTATTTCCGCGAGAGGTGGATGGCATGAAAATCGTCGCGACTGGCGGGGGACGAGCGATTGTGGGCGGCGCGTCGACGCTGGCGTTTCTTCTGGCGCTGGGCGTT
This sequence comes from Candidatus Sumerlaeota bacterium, assembly GCA_026398515.1. Taxonomy (GTDB): domain Bacteria; phylum Sumerlaeota; class Sumerlaeia; order JAPLSS01; family JAPLSS01; genus JAPLSS01. The sequence goes on from JAPLSS010000627.1 coordinate 2,966, forward strand.
TCGGCCTGGGCGCAAGCGGGGGAGCTGGCCTCCGCGCCGCAGGGCATCGATCGGAAGTGGATCGAGAAACAACAGGGAAAGGCGGGCTTCTATCTGCGCCTCCCCGAACAGCAGCGCGCCAACAACCCGGATTTTTATCTCTCGCATCCGCTGGTCGACGCGGCGATGGTGACGTTCAAATGGAAGCATCTGGAGCCTTCGCCGGGGCAATAGCCAAAGGCGGCGAAATCGATGTTCCCAAGGCGTGGGACGAGGCCTATTTCGTCGAATACGAGAAACTCATCAAGACGCTGGGCGCGCGCTACAACGGAGTCCCGGGCATCTGGAGCGTGCGGCCGGCCTTCGGCCACATCGGCAACGTGAACGCCCAGCCGAGCAAGGGCGGCGGCCCGGCGTTCCTGGCCGAAGGCTGGACGCCGGAGATTTGGACGGCTCTCTGCCTGCGCGTGACCCAGGCGTTTCAGTCGGCGTTTCCCGATACGCCGCTGATTGTTCTGTCGTCGAAACAACTATTAAAGAACAAAGAACGCGACGACTATGCGAAAGAGGTCGGCGGGATTCTGGAGAGCCTGGCGCAGCGCCGGGTGTCGATCATCTCCTATGGATTGGAGCCAACGGTCGAGCCGCTGGTGAAGTTCAACATCATCGGCCGGCTGGCCGCGCTGGCGCCCTACGCGCTGCGGGGCGAGATTCGCCTGGGCGTGGGGGACGATTGGCCGCTGTGGGTCCCCGAGGAGCGGCGGGAAAAGGCAAAGTTCCTGGCTCAGCGCGACGAAGACGGGCTGGCGCGCGAATTGACGTACGCGTTCGGCGGGGTCGAAGGCCTTCCGGAGAGCCACGTCAGCGTGATGTTCGTGTTGCATCCCGAAATCGAAGCCAGCCATCCCGACCTCGGGCCCCAGCAGAACAAGAAACTGTTCAACGTTCTGGCCGCGGCGCGTGAACGCCTGAAACGGGAAGATCCCATCGCGGCGTTGCCAAAATGAGGCGAGCATGAAAATCGTCGTTATCGGCGGGGGCAGCGCGGTCTTCGGCCCGGCGGTGTTGCACGACGCCATCGTCGACCATCGGTTGGCGGGCGCGGAATTGGCGCTGGTCGACGCGGATGGAGACTTGGCGCGCTTGATGGCGGACTTCGGCCGCGCGCTCTGCCGCGCGACGGGCGTCGATGCCCGCGTGGTCTCGACGACCGACCGCCGCCGGGCGCTTCCCGGCGCCGATTTCGTCATCTTCTCCGCCGCCATTCAAGCCGTCCGCCGCTGGCAAACGGACGCCGAGATTCTGCGGCGCCGCGGCATGGCCGACCAGGTGCGCGAATGCGGCGGCCTGGGCGGGCTGGCCTATTCGTTGCGCACGATCACGCTGGCCATCGACGTGGCGCGCGACATGGAGCGCCTGTGCCCGAACGCCGTCTTTCTGGATTGCGCCAACCCCATGCCCCGCGTGGTCACGGCGATCCGCCGATTCTCCGGCATCGCGCCCATGGGATTCTGCAACGCCGCCTGGGGCGGCCCCAAGGGCTACGCCCGAATCGCCCACTGGCTGGGGCGCGGCGTGGACTCCATCGCGGCGACCACCGCCGGCCTGAATCATTTCGCCTGGGCGCTCGAGGTCCGCGATCGCCAGACCGGCGCCGATCTTCTGCCGGCCCTCAAGGAGAAGGTCCGCGACGGCGGGAAACCGGAATTCGAGATCCTGCGGCGCTGGCTCGATCAGACGGGCGGCGTCGGCGCCTCCGGCGCTCACCACATGGCCGAGTTCCTTCCGCCCGAACCAGGGATGGCCTATCGCGATCACGCGCTGCACGGCGACGAGGAGTGGCGCCGCGCCCGCCGCCAGTTGCTGCGCGCCGTGGCGGACGGAAAAGCCGACTGGCGCGCGGTGTTCGATCGGCGCAGTTGGGAGCGCCCCGTCGACGTGGCCGTGGCGTTGGCGACGGGCGCGGAAACCTCGTTCGACATGGTCAACTTCCCCAATGACGGATGCATTCGCGAGCTTCCCGAAGGGCGAATCGTCGAAGCGCCGGCCATCTCCCGCAACGGCCGGCTGATCGGACGGCCCACGCCCTCCCTGCCCGCGGGCGTTGCTCAATGGTGCAGCTTGGTCTCCGACGTGCACGAACTCGTGGCCGAAGCGGCCGTCCGCGGCGACCGGGCCCTATTGGAGCAAGCCGTGGAAATCGATCCGGCGATTCCCGACAAGGACGCGGCCCGCCCCGCCCTGGCTGAACTGCTCAACGCCCACCTGGACCTCCTGCCGCAATTCGCGCGTTAGCCCCTTTTTTTCCGCAATCCTGCGCTTCTTGCCCAAGGTTTCGGAAGAAAGGGTCTACAGGGCTCCATTAAATTCTGTTACACCCTGTATTGACTCCGGCGCGCGGAAGCGTCACATGAGCGCTTATGGCGCTCAAACGATGGAAACAGTGCGAGCAGTTGCGGTTGCGCGGAGCGGCCAGAACCGTTTCCGGCGCCGCCGGACCGAATCGACCGCAAGGTTTCACAAGCCGACGCAGTTGCCCTTGCGCGGGCCGACGAAGAGAGCCTGCTCCTTGTGGAAACGCGCGCGGTTCATAACAACTCCTCCCTCGTCTGCGGACTGGCGGGGTTTCACACCGCCAGGCGCATCTGGTTCTCGGCCACAACCACTTCGCCCTGGAAGACCTTCCGCATCGCTTCCTGATAGACGAGGCCGGACGGGGTGTTCTGCACGTGGGTCAGCGCCACCTTCCTGGGATGGGCGCGCACGGCGGCGGCGGCGAGTTCCTCGGGCGAACTGTGCTTGCCGCAGGCGTCCATGATGAACAGGTCCGCGCCCTTGGCCAGCCGCTCGATGCTCTCACACGGGAAGCCGGTGATGCGCCCGGAGCCGTCTTCGGCCGGCGCGGCGACGTCGCCCGAGATCGCCACGGACTTCTCCACGGCGCCGCCCTGGGAGACGATGTCAATGCGGTAACCCAGCGCGTTGGGCCCGTGCTTGAC
>JAPLSS010000901.1 GCA_026398515.1 Candidatus Sumerlaeota bacterium
AGTCCCGCCTTCAGGCGGTTCGTTAGCGGAGTCTTTGATGGCTCGCCTCGACCTGGCTTCCAGCATTCCGCCAACGAACCGCCTGAAGGCGGGACTCCATACTCCGGATTATCTAAAAAGTGGCGCTTGACCATGCCCCGCGCCCGCGCCAGCATGATGCCCATCATCGCTTGCGAGACCTGAGTCCGGAGCGAAAGACCATCGAGAGGATTGCTCCATGAAGAAGGCGCGTTTTGCGATTTTGCTCACGATGACGTGCGGGCCCCTTATGTCCGGCGCGCGCGCGGCCACCGTGTTTTATGTCTCGCTCAAAGGGAAGGATCAGTGGTCGGGGCGCCTGGCCGACCCAAACGCGGCAGCCACGGACGGCCCGTTCGCCACGCTCGAACGCGCGCGCGACGCGGTGCGCGAGGTCAAACGCGCGGGGCTGACGACGCCGGTGGACGTGGTGGTGCGCGGCGGCGTCTACGATTTGCCCCAGACGTTCGTCCTGACGCCCGAGGACAGCGGCAGGCCCGACTGTCCGGTCACCTGGCGGGGGCAAGAGGGCGAGCGTCCCATGATCCGCGGCGCCCGGCGCGTGACGGGCTGGCAGCCCTGGCGCGACGGCATCTGGCGCGCGGACTTGAAGGCGCAGGGGATGGGCGGCGTCACGTTCCATCAGCTGTTTTTCCGCGGCGCCGGCGCCAAGCCGACGGACTTTTCCCAGCGCCTGATCCTGGCGCGCTATCCCAACTTCGATCCGGAGCACCCCATCACGGGCGGCAACGTGTACATGCCCGGCTCGGTCGGCACAGTCCAGGAACGGTGCCATGAAGTGTACTACACGGAGGGGGCGCTTCCGCTGGATCAATGGCAAGACATGTCGCAGGCCGAAGTGGTCTCGACCTACAACCGCGGCTGGCATTTCGCCATTACGCCCATCCTGAGCGTGGACCGCGCGGCGCACATTCTGAACGTGCAGCCCGTTCGCGGCGAGTTCATCAAGCTGAACCGCTTCTTCATTCAGAACGTCCTCGACGCCCTCGACGCGCCCGGCGAGTGGTATCTCGATTACAGGGAGAGCGTCCTGTATCTCTACCCGCCTGCCGGCGAGTCGCTGGACAAGAGCGAAGTCCTGGTCCCCTGCTCGACAACTTGATCGAGTTAAAGGGGGCGCTGCCGTACCCCTTCGACTACCTGAACATGGCGTATAAGGGCAAGTTTGAGGACTGCCCGCTGCCGCCGGACGCGCCCGCGCCCAATCCGATTTCGTATGTGCGCCTGCAAGGGTTCGACTTCGAGGTGGCCGAGCAAGACGCGGTTCGCATCCGGGGCGCGCGCCGCTGCGAAGTTCTCAGTTGCCGCGCGACGAACCTGGGCAACATCGGCGTCAACATCGGCGCCGCGACGAGCGCGTTTCCCGAGGAAGGCAATCCCCGGCGCGTTCCCGCGACGGGCCACCTCGGCGGGGCCACCGGCGCCGGCCTGACTCTCCTCCTCAACGATCCGGGGGTGGAGTGCCGCGTGGAGGGGTGCGACCTGTGGTCGCTGGGGAACGAGGGGATCATGCTCGTCGGCACGAACAACGTCGCCGAGAACAACCACGTTTACGACATCGGCCTGTACGTGAAGGACGAGGCGTGCATCAACCTGCTGGGCGACGGCAACATCGCGCGGCGCAACACGGTGCACGATTGCCCGCACACCGGCATCTTCCTCAAGGGCGTGAACAACGTCGTCGAGATGAACGACGTTCACCACACCGTCCTGGAGTCGTGCGACATGGGCGGCATCCGCATGGTCCAGCGCAACGTCAACCTGGTCGGCAACGTCATTCGCAACAACCGCGTGTTCGACAGCGTCGGCTACGGCTGCTTCTTCGCCTCTACGAGGAACAACGCCCTCCAACCGGATTCCATAACCCACTTCGAGTCGCCGTACGACGCCTACGGCATTTACCTCGACGACATCACCTGCGGCACGACGATCGAGGACAATATCGTCGCGCGGGCCTCGCGGTGCGGGATCAACATCCACGGCGGGAGCGGCAACACGGTCGTCAACAACGTCTTCGTCGACAACGGCATGGCCGCCATCGAGTTCATGCCGTTTCCCAACCGGCAGTCCCCCGGCGTCTTCCACATGGGGCCGGGGATCAATCAAACCTCGCGAAACATTCTGGCGAGCCAGCCGCCTTGCATCCCGGCGCCGTATCACTTCATGAACATGACACAGCCCAAAGAAAACCCGGTCATTGAAAACAACCTCATCTGGTGCGCGGGAGCGGAAATGATCGCCGCGGTCGGCGGCGTGCGGGGGGCGATTCAGGGGACCCGGGGGCTCGCCGCCTGGCTCGCCCAGGGGATCGACCACGGCTCCATCGTCGGCGATCCGCTGTTCGTCGACCCGGCGCACGACGACTATCGCCTGAAGCCCGACAGCCCCGCCTACAAGCTGGGCTTCCAGGATATCCCGATGGATCAGATCGGCTGTTATGCCTCGCCGGCGCGCGCGTCGTGGCCGATTGCGCCGAATTACGACCGCGTTCGGGAGAAGCCCGTGCTTTACCAGGAGTTGGGGTGGAAGCCGGGGGCCGAGCCCAGACAGGGACAGTCGCCTGCTTCCCGTCCCCGCCAATGAGGAAAACGCTCGGAATTCCGCGCGGGAAATATGCGACTCTTACGAAGGCGAGGTTCCGTGTGTCCCGCAGCCCCCCGACTCGCTGTCCCCATTTTCGCTCGCGCGCCTGCAAACGGAGACTTCGCAGGCCGTGTGCTTGGGCTTCCCAAACACACCCTGAGAAAAAGCGTTGATTCCCCCCGCGCGCGGCTTCTAAGGTTTCCACTGGAGTTGGAGCGCATTTCCGCGAGCAGCATGAGCGTGCCATGACTTTCCGTTCGCATCGTTCCTCGGCCTTCCGCTCTTTGTGGTTGGCGGCGTGGCTTGTCGCGGTGGCGTTGGTCTCCTTCGGCGCGACGAAGAGCGGTCCGGCGCTTCCAGGGGAAACCGCCCCCGCGCCCAGCCCTTCGGCGAAGCCGGCGGCGCCGCCTCTCACCCCCGAGCCGGCGTTTGGCCGCAACGCGCCGCCCGCGTCCGCCAAAGCCGCCAAAGCGCCCACGCCGACGGAAGAGCCGGCCGCCGCCGCGTCGCAAGCTGCGTCCGGCCCGGGCGAGCCCGGTCGAGCCACGCCAGCGCGCCGGGCTTCCCGGCCCGTTTCGCCGTCCATCGCGACGCCCCGCTGGTCGGCCTCGCGGGAATTTCCTGATTTCCGCATCGGCTACC
>JAPLSS010000273.1 GCA_026398515.1 Candidatus Sumerlaeota bacterium
TGCGTTCCAGCTCCGAGTCCACTCTGGCCAGGTAGCCTTGGGCCAGACCTACCGAGAAGACCACCCTCTGCAACTCTTCGTCTTTTTGAGCATAGAGCTTCGTCGCGAACGGGCAATCGGAATTGCCCTCAGCATCCACAATGGGCAGGGAATTGACAGCATCCTGGAGATGGTCGAGGCGACTGTGCATCGTGTTGATCCAGGCATCCAGTTCTCGGTCCAGGTTCCGATCACTCAAACCAGCCGGGCTTGGCGCCAGCACTTGCTTATTCTGACTCCCGGTCATGTCAGGCCCCCCCTTGCGCGTAGACTTGGCCCCGTAGCGCCGAGAAGTCCGCCTCGCTTTGCCGGATCGCCTCATCCAAGATCACAATATGCCGCTCCAGAAAGTCTTTGTCCTGCAAGGCCTTCTCCCGGGCTTGCTCCAGATCGCGAACGTTGTCGCGGACATTGATCCGGCCCGTGGCGCCGATGATCCGCTCGACGTCTCTCTCAACGGATTCCCGGCCTTCCTGAAGCCCTTCGGCTTGCTCCTTTCCCTCGCCATGGATGTCCTTGAGAACGCACCCGTCCCGCTCGAAGGTCTCTCGGGCAACTCCCTCGGCGCGCTCGATCGCTTCCACAACTTCCAGGCACCCCTCTTCCGTTCCGTCGCCCTCTAATTCCCCCAGCGTTTCACGGGTGACGAGGACATCGTCCCGTTCCAACCCCAAGTCCCGCAGTTTCTCGTCCATGCCATCCTTGGCTTTGGCCGCCGACTCGCTGATCTCGCTCTGCCGTCTTCCGTGTGAACCTCTTCTGTTCATGGTTCCGCCTCCGAATGATTGTCGTCGCCCCAATCGTCATCACGCGGCCATCTTCTCCACGGTCCGGATCACGCTCTTGGCCGCCGGCTCCATCACCTCTTCGAACCGCTGCTTGATCGTGTCGCGATGAGTCATGATTTCCGCCAACGCCGACAGCGCGCCGGGGATGTCCTCGCCAAGAAGAGGCCTGTACGACTCCCGCCGAAATCGATCTAACTCCTGGCTCATGGACGCGGTGATCGCCTTGCCCGCCTTGACCCAGGCGCGCCGATCTTCCATTCCAGAAGCCTGCGCCAGGCGCTCCCGCAGGGACGCCGCCCGTTCCATCCAGGTTTTGAGCCTCGCGCCCAAGCCGGCAAGTTTCTCGCTCAGCAGCATGAGATCGCAGCCGAGGCGCTCCCGGGCCGCCTCCAGCCACCACTCTTCTTTCGAGATGATTTCCAAGAGCTCCGCGTCTGTGGGCGCGACGCATTCACCCAGTTCCCGCTGTAGGTGAACGGTGCGAATTCGGCGCGGGCCATAGAACCCCTCGGTCATGAAGAAAGCCTCGCCCGGCTCCAGGCGCGCCAGGTCTTCACAATCCGCTTCCGAGAGGAGCATTGCGCTGGCTAACAACGCATGGTCTTCGGCCGCGGTCTGCCGGTAGGCCAGATGGGAACAGGCATTCTTGAGCACCGACGCAGCCAGGCTGCTCGCGTTCTGATCCGCAATGACGAGTCCCACGCGCAACGCTCTCAACTCCCGCATCATGCGGCCGAAGTACTCCGTGGCAAAGGACTTGGGATCGGCAAACTCCTCGGATGGCGAGGCCTGATCCTGGCGCCCGATCACCACGTGCGCTTCGTCCAGCAGGATGACGCACCGCAAGCCCTTGCCCCCGGGGGGAAGCGTTTTGAATGTCTCTCGCAAGGCGGTCAGCAGAAACAAGATGACCAGGCAGGCCTGCTCCTCGGGCAGATCGTCGAGTTCGAAGAGCGTCTGCGAGCGAACCAGGGACTGGGGGCTCGGGACGCTTTGGGGAGATTGCAGGACCTTGCCCAGCG
>JAPLSS010000075.1 GCA_026398515.1 Candidatus Sumerlaeota bacterium
GAAGTACGTGGTGCAGTACGGCCTGGCGCTGTTCGTCCAGGAGGAGTCGACAAGTTACAATTCGTTGATGGCCGCCTCGACGATGGTCATCGCCCCGGTTGTCGCGCTCTACCTGGCGGCGCAGCGGCAATTCGTCGCCGGGGTGGCGGCGGTGGGGCTGAAGGGGTGAGGACGCCCCGCTTGTCTCGGCGGTCGGGAGTTGAGAACCTACGGAACGGGAGACTGGAAACCTACTTCAGGAGCGCCGTATGACAATTCAGAAGATCGGCTTCGTGGGCTTGGGGGCGATGGGGCGGCCGATGGCCCTGCGGCTATTGCAGGCCGGATATGATCTGGCGGTGTTCGATGTGCGGGAAGAGGCCATGGAGGAATTCGCTCGGGGCGGGGCGCGGGCCTGCCGGTCCGGCGCCGACGCCGCCCGCGGCGCCGATGTCACGTTCACCATCGTGCCGGACAGCGAGAACGTGGAACAGGCGGTCCTGGGCGCCGGGGGCGTGGCGGAGGGCGCGCGTCCCGGGAGTTTGGTCGTCGAGATGAGCACCATTGATCCCGCGGTCACGCGCAAGGTGGGCGCGGAACTGGCGGCGCGCGGGATCCGCATGATCGACGCGGCCGTTTGCCGCTCCACCCGGCACGCCGAAGAGGGCAAGCTGCTGTTCGTCGTCGGGGGAGAGACGGCGGATTACGAAGCGGCGCTCCCGCTGTTGCGCCACATGGGCGATGCGTTCCATCACTGCGGTCCGCTGGGCGCGGGCATTACGATGAAGTTGGTCAACAACGCGATGGCGCAGTCGATCGCGGCGGTGGTGTGCGAGACGTTGGTCCTCGGCGCGAAGGCGGGGCTGGGGCTCGAGCCGATGGTCGAAATTCTCTCCGGGACGGCCGCCTCGAACCAGATGCTGACCAGCGTCTTTCCCGCCAGCGCGTTCCGCGGGGATTTTCGCCTGGGGTTCGCGCTCGATTGGGCGGCGAAGGACATCGGGCACGCGCTCAGCCTGGCCGCGCGCAACAAGACGATCTGCCCGCTCGCGGCGCAGACGCGCCAACTGCTCGCCCTGGCGCAGGCGCAGGGGAAAGGACGGCAGGATTTCTCGGCGTTGCTGACGGTGTTTGAAGAAATCGCCGGCGTGCGGTTAAGAACGAAGGAGTAAGCGCCAAAAGCGGCGCCGGCGGTCTTGTCTAGGTCACTCCGGGTCCTTCGTTCTTTGTCCTTTGTCCTTGGCGCCAAGGTCAAAGGCGCGGTCAACGATCTCGCAGATGGCGTGCAGGGCCAGCAAGTGCATTTCCTGAATGCGCGCCGTGGAAGGCGAGTCGACCAGCAGGCACAAATCGCACAGCGGCGGCATCTCCCCGCCGTCGCGCCCCGACAAGCCGACCGTCAGAAGCCCGCGCTCGCGCGCCCGCTCCAGCGCGCAGATCACGTTGAGCGAACGGCCGCTGGTCGAGAGCGCCAGCAGCAAATCGCCTTCGCGCCCCAACGCCTCGACCTGCCGGGCGAAGATCTCCTCGAATCCGAAGTCGTTGCCGATGGCGGTGACCGTCGACGCCGACGCGCTGAGCGCGATGGCCGGCAGCGGGCATCGCTCGCCGCGGAAACGCCCGACCAGTTCGCCGCCGAAATGATCCGCCTGCGAGGCGCTGCCGCCATTCCCGCAGATCAGGACCCGCCCGCCGCGACCGAGCGTTTCCGCGACTTTTTGCCCGATCTGCTGAAGGAGGCCGGCCTGGGCGCGAAATCGTTCCAGCGCTTCCGCGTGTTCGTCGATCATGTCGCGCGCGGCGTCGGAAAGAGACATGGGGATTCTCAATTGTCGATTGCCGGTTGAACGGCACGGCGCTTGTCGTTTCCGGTTCTGGGCTTGTCGTCTCTGAGCGGGTCAGGGGGAAAGCGAAATGGACGTTGGGACGGCGGCCCCGAACGTCCGCTCCGTCCCGTCTGTCCAGTTCGTCCACTCCATCCACCGGAACGCGGTTCAACGAGAAACCCGGAACGGGGAACAGCCGTCGGCCCGTCAGATCTCCGCATCCACCGGCGCGGGCACGGATTTCAACTCGGCCGCCGGTTCTCGCGCCACAATGGCCAGATCGTAGAACTCGGTGTAGCCGCACAGCGAGCAGGTGAGGACCAAGTAGCGCCCGCCCGCTTTCAGCCCCAGGAAATCGGAAAAGACCCCCTTGGGCAACGAGACCCGGCGCGCAATCGCCTCGCGGTTGCGGCACTTGGGGCAGAGGAAGTTGTCTTTGGCTTTCGCGCCGGCAGGCATGGCCCTCACGCCCGAAACGATGCGGTTTCCTTTGTCTTTGAAATGGTAGGCGAAAGCGCGCCGCTGCGCAACGAAAAACCGGGGGTCGAAGCGGACAGAGTGGACGACGTGGGCGACGTGGATGAAGTGGACGAAAGCAACCGCCACGCGTCGACTTCGTCGCCGATCTGGCGGTAGAGGTCGGCCACGCCTTGGAGAAGGTCCGGTTCGCCCGGCTTGACGCTGAGATAGCGCTCCCACAGGCGAAGCGATTCCCGGTCGCGGCCGAGGTTCGCCGACACGCGCGCCGCGTTGTAGAGGCCGTCCAGATCGCCGGGGCGGACCTGGAGCGCGCGCTGATAATAGCGCAGCGCCGTTTTCGAATCGCCGCGCCGCTCATACATCGCGCCCAGCCGCACCCAGGCGTCCGCCATCCGCGGCTGAAGACGAAGCGTCATCCGGTAGGCCCGCTCCGCGCCGTCCAAGTCGCGCTGCTTGTCGAGAATCGTCGCCAGGCGGGCGTAAGCGGTGGCGCCGCGCGGCTGGAGGGCGATCATGCGCCGGCACAGTTCGGCCGCCTCGTCCAGCCGCCCGTCGATGGAGTCAAAGTAACTTTCGAAGTCCAGCGCGCGAATGGAGCGCGGATCGTGCGCTAACTGCTCTTTCAGTTCGGCAAGCGCCGTCTCGCGTTTCGGCCCCGCCGGCAGCGCGTCGACGGCTTCGGCGTACGACCAGGCGGGATTGAACGCGTGAAAGGCGTGGGCCTCGACCGCCGCTTGGGTTTCCGGCGACGGGCGGGCATACACCACGCCAATATCGTCCCAGTAGACCAGCGCCCACTCCGGCGATTGCCACAGCTGCCGGCCGAGTTTGCCGCGCGCCTGCTGGTAGTCGAGCAGGACGGTCTGGATGCCGAAGCGCTCGAACGCGCCGCGCCAGTCGCCGGTTCCCGTGATCCAACTGTAATATTCTTTCACGCGCTCGGGGCCGTAGAGATCGACGCGCCCGTCGATGAACGTCTTCCACGCGGGGAACAGGCGCCAGGCGACGTAGCCTCCCCAGTTGTACCCGTTGAACAGGTTCGGTTTCAGCCCCGCGCGTTCGATGAAGTCCACCGCCTTGCGCGGCTGCGCCAGCGAATAGACGCCCAGCCCCCAGGGGATGTACTTGAAGGCGAGCATGCGATACGTCCAATGCGCGCCCGCCAAAATCAGCGCCGCCACGACGAGTTCGCGCAGGTAGGGAAGGGGAATGCGGCGGCGAAGAAATTCGAGGCTCCGGGGGGCTGGAAAACGGGAGACAGGCGCGCTTTCCCGATCGATCGCAGCGGGGGGCGTCTGAGAGCCGCGGCCGGACAAGCGAGCCGGTCGCCGCTTTTCCCAGACAAGCGGCCCAATCCCCGTTTTTCCAACCTCGGCGCGCCAATCCCGCAACAGCTGCGCCAGCACGGGCGCGGTCGAATAGACCAGCAACGGAATGTGGCGCCGGGAGGTGAGCGACATCCAGCCGAAGCCCAGCGCGGCGATCCAGTCCGCCGCCCCGGCCGCGCGAGGCCGCGCCGCGAACGCCGCCGCCAGCATGGCCAAATAGATGTAATACGGCCAGAAATCGTATTCAAAGGCCGGCGGGTTCCATTCAAACACCGATTGCTCGAACAAGCGCACGCCCATCACTTTGAGGGGGACCGTGTAGAGCAAGACGCCGTTCGGATTCAACAACGCGGCCGCGCCCGAGGCGAACAAGACCGCCCAAATCGGCCCGGCTTCGCGCACGCCGGCTCGTAGTCCCGCCTTTAGGCGGTTCGTAAGCGGTGGTTGGGGGAGCCAGCTTACTTGTCTTTTGCCGCCGCCTAAAGGCGGGACTCCATACTCCA
>JAPLSS010000642.1 GCA_026398515.1 Candidatus Sumerlaeota bacterium
GCTGGACGAACGGCTGGATTTGGTCCACGTGCACTACGCTGTCCCGCACGCGCTGTGCGCCTCGCTGGCCATGGACATGCTGGCCGCGGTGGGCAAGCAGATTCCCGTCGTGACCACGCTGCACGGCACCGACATCACCTTGGTGGGCCGGTCGCCCGCGTTCTTCCCCGCCGTGCGCCTGGGCATCCAGCGGTCCAACGCCGTGGTCGCCGTCAGCGAATGGCTGCGCCAGGAGACGATCCGCCACTTCCGCCTGCCGAATCCGATTCACGTCATCCACAACTTCGTCGATGGCGACGTGTTCCAACGGCGCGACATGCCCGCGTTGCGCCGCCGCTACGCCAAGGACGAAGAGCGCGTCGACATGCACGTCTCCAACTTCCGCCCCGTCAAACGCGTCGGCGACGTGGCGCGCGTGTTCGCCGAGATCGCCAAGGCCATGCCCGCGAAACTCCTGATGGTCGGCGACGGGCCGGAACGCGGGGCGGCCATGACCCTCGCGCGCGATCTGGGCGTCATGAACCGCACCTGGTTCCTCGGCTCGCAGGACCGCGTGCAGAACCTGCTGCCGCTGGCGGACATCCTGTTGTTTCCGAGCGACGGCGAATCGTTCGGCCTGGTCGCCGCCGAAGCCATGGCCTGCGAAGCGCCCGTCATCGCCGCCGACCGCGGCGGCATCCCCGAGGTCATCGTCCATGGCAAGACGGGGATTCTCTGCCCGGTCGGCGACATCGGCGCCATGGCCAAGGCCGCCATCGAGATTCTCGCCTCGGAGGAGAAGCGCCGAGAGATGGGCGCGGCCGGCCGGCGCGACGTCCTGGAGCGCTTCAACCCGGAAGACAAGGTCGGGCAATACGAGGACCTCTACGCCGGCCTGGTGTCGCAACGCGCCGCCGAGCCCGTCGCCGTGAATTGAGGGCTTCCATTTCCGCGGCGCCCGGGGTTTCGCGGCGGCCCCTTGCCGTTGTTCCAAGGCGGCGGCGGCTTCTTGGGAGCGGTCAGAGCGCTCTGCCCCACGAGGGCGAAGGGGGACGCCGACCTCGCCGAGGGCGGCTTGGCGCCGGGCGGCGCACATCGACGGAAACTACCCGGCCATCATTGGGGACCGCGTTCCCGCGTCCGGCTCTGCCCGCTGGCCAATCCCGGCGGGTCCGCGCAGCGCCCCGCGAAGCCGCCCTCGGCGAGGTCGGCGTCCATTTCTTTTCGAGGCCGGAGATTGCTCGGATTTCCTTGCGATCGCCGGCGGCTGCAGAGCAACGCCGCGACGCGCCCCGGCTCCGCAACCGCGGGCGGCCGCGGGAAAAAAGCCTTGACCCGCGGCCGACGCGCCGTAATGCTTTGTGCGCGCCTCAGCGGACGCGCCCGTAGCTCAATTGGATAGAGCATCTGACTACGGATCAGAAGGCTAGGGGTTCAAATCCCTTCGGGCGCGCCACCGTAAAGTCAATGTTTACAAGGGTTTCCCAGGGGTTTCCTCGATAGCGCTCTTCTCTTCGTTCGGCCTTATTTCGGCCCGATTCCGACGTTTCGCCGGATAAAAACCGGATACATTTTGCGGGAGGCATGGCCGGGTCGGTCCCCATCGGCGGGGCTGGCCCGGCTTTTCTCGTTTCAGGACGACATCACCACGACAATCCATGCCTTACGCGCTGCCGTCCGAAGCGAAAAAAGGCTTGCAGGTCCTTTTGGCGAGTAGTCAAGTTGCCTCATTGTCAACGGCTCTATGGGTTTCTCTGCCGAAGCATCGGATTTGCGGCAGCCTGATGTGGAGGTCGCTTCCACAGCGGTCTCAGATTCTGCGAACGCGATTGACTCAGAGAAGGATCGTTGAAATGCGATTCATCGCCATTGACTTCGAGACCGCAAATCGCGTGCGGTCAAGTATCTGTCAAATCGGAATCGTGAGTTTTGAAAATGGTGCGGTTAGCGCAGTATGGCAAACGCTTGTGAACCCGAAGGAGCCTTTCGAGCCGATCCATACCCACATACACAGAATCAATGAGGAGGCGGTTAGAGACGCCCCAACTTTTCCTGCGGTATTTGATCGCGTTAGGGAACTGCTAAGCGAACAAGTCGTTGTATCTCACAGTTCCTTTGACCGCGTGGCGCTCAAACAGGCTACGAAAAAACATGGACTGCCAGAGATCGAGTGCAGGTGGCTCGATAGCGTCATAGTGGCTCGCCGGACTTGGCCGGAGTTCGTCGGCGTTAGCCTCCCAAACGTCGCTAAAAATCTCGGCATCACGTTCGCACATCACACGGCACAAGAGGATGCACGCGTTGCAGGTGAGATCGTGCTGCGGGCCTGCGCCGAAATGGGCCGAAGTCTTGAGGACTGGATTGACGCGGCTCTTCAACCGATCCCCCGGGAAAGCATTTGGAGCGTGGATGCCCCTAATCCTGAAGGGCCCCTTTTCGGCGAGGTCGTCGTTATCACTGGAACGCTGTCGGTTCTGAAACCGGAGAAAAGAGCTGCAGAGATCGCTGCCAAGGCGGGGTGTCGCTACAAAAAATCGGTCACCAAAGCCACAACCCTGCTGGTCGTGGGGAAGCCACCCGAAATCAGTCATGGCAAGACTGGAAATCATCGGGAGGCAGAGAGACTGATTGAATCTGGACAGGACATCAACATCGTTAGTGAAGAAGAGTTCATATCTCTTCTCGGCCTGGA
>JAPLSS010000341.1 GCA_026398515.1 Candidatus Sumerlaeota bacterium
GATTTAGATGGCAAAAACCCCTGCCTGTCAAGATCATTCTCACAGGACCTTCCCCCAAAAACCCTGCATTCGCTCTCGCAATTTCCACTTTCAAAACCATGTAACCCCAACTCATTCAACACGACAGCGGAAAATCAGGGGAGATTTTGAGAAAGGTCCTGGGAGAATGATCTTGACAGGCAGGAGTTTTTCTCATCTAAATCGATGCAGATAATCCTTTTTGGGTCTGGGTGCGCGCGTGCAATTCCACTTCCCCAAAGAATGACCATGATCCGTCGGGCGCCCAACTCCGTCACCATCGCCACGGTCGCCAAAGAGGCCGGCGTGGCTCCAACCACGGTCAGCTGCATCCTGAACGGCAAGGCGCAGGATCTAGGACTTGCGGAAAGAACGGTTCAGCGGGTTCTGGCGATCGCCGATCGGCTGCACTACCTGCCCAACGAAACGGCCCGAAGCCTGCGCCGTCAGCGTTCGGCGACGGTAGGGGTGCTGTTCCCGCATCTCCGGGACGAATGGGCGGATCGGGTCGTGGCCGGGATGCGCGAGGTCTTGGACCCCGCGGACTACGTGCCACTCATCGCCGTCCATCGATTCAATACCGAATGGGAGCGGTCGGAGATCAAGGCGCTGCTCGAACGGCGTATTGAAGCGCTCATCTGCATGCCCCTGACCGAGGACGCGGAACGCTACGAGCAAGTCGTCAACCGGGGAGTGCCTCTGATCTTTCTTGGCGACACCTTGGAGAGCACGCCCCGGGCCAACTATGTGGCATGGGACACGGAAGCGGCGGCGCGCAGAGCTGTGCGTTGCCTGATCGAAGCCGGCCGGCGGCGAGTCGCATTCCTGGGGTGGGGCCTGCGCCGGCCGTTCATCACGGCCCGCTATCTGGCCTACCGCCAGACGCTGAAAGAAGCCGGACTGGAACTGCGGGACGAATGGGCGGCGTTCTTTCCCCTCGACGAGTCTCCCGCGTTTCAGAGCGAAGAGATCATCGTATCGGCCATCCAGCGGATGTTCGACCGCAATCGGCGGCGCCCGGACGCCGTGTTCGCCTCGAGCGATATGTTGAATATTGAGGCATTGAAGGCGTTGCGCAATATAGGCTTGCGCATACCGGAGGACGTGGCGATGGCGACCCTTTCCGCGCAGCCGCTCCTGGCGCATCTGCTCTTCGGCGTTTCGGTGGTTCCGGTTCCCACTCTGGAATTGGGGCGCGAAGTCGCGCGAGTCGCGCTCGAACTGCTCAGCCATCCCGAAAACGCCCCGATCCAGAGAGTGGTCCCGTGCGGGGAACCGCAGGCCGGGCGCGCCAGAGAAGAGAAGGAACAGGGAATCACGAGAGAATGGGGGGGGCAGAAGCTGTCAAGAGACAGCCAATCATAGGAAGGGAGGCGAGAGATGATGAAGAAGCATTATGTGTGCAGTGTGGGGGTGATCGAGGCGATGCTCGTCTTGGCCGCCGCGGGGTTTCTTGGGGGCATCGGCTCGGTGGCGCAGGCCGCCAACACGGTGACGATTGGAACGACGGCGCCGACGACGGACATCATCGAATCGTACGAACCGACGGTGCTCACCACGGCCTACGCAATTCGCCGTCTGGGCCCCGCCGCGACACCGAATATCACCCGGGCCAACGCGCAAACGTTCGAGCATGAGACGGCGTTCACGATCACGGCGGTGACTTTCAAGAGCAGCGCGGCCACCTCGTACGACACGCTGACCCCCCACGTCATTATGATGGCCGTCGTGGAAGACACCAACGGCGACAATACGCCCGACACGCAGCTCGGCTCGGATCAGTTTTTCGACATGGCGGGGAAGAGCGTAGCTATCGGCGATTTCTACACGTTCACGTTGGGAACGCCGACCGCGGTCCTCCAAGCGGACCGGAGGTACTCGGTGGCCTTCTGGTGGACGACGGACGATACCCAGCACAACTTGTTGATGGTGAAGGCTACGACCGCCTTCGACGAGTACACAAAGGGCGGGGCCATCAGCAACTACAACCGGGATTGGCCCCCGACCGAGGCGCCGAGCGCGGCGGGCGATTACCAATTCTACATTCAGGGCGCCATCGCGTCCGGCCCCGAAGCCGAGGTCAAGGACGGCGCCGCCACGATCGCCAACGGCGGCGGCCCGGTCGACTTCGGCAGCGCCGCGGTCGGAGCCCCCGCGCTCAGCAAGACGTTCACGGTCAATAACCTGGGAACGGCCGACCTGACGACCTCGAACCTGACGGTCCCGACCGGCTACTCCATCACCGGGGCCCTGAGCGCCACCATTTCCGCGGGCGGCTCCGCCACCTTCACCGTCGAATTGCCGACGACGGCGGCCGGGGTCTTCAGCGGCGACATTTCCTTCGCTAACAACGATAGCGACGAGAACCCGTACA
>JAPLSS010000462.1 GCA_026398515.1 Candidatus Sumerlaeota bacterium
TGGTCGGACATGATGAACAGGATGTTGGGACGGCTGGGCATTCGTTGATCCCTTTCTGGTGCGAGTCGCGGGTTGGAGTTGGCGGTTTAAGTGGCGCAGGCTTTCCAGCCTGTGAAGGGCGCCTATTCCGGCATCGTCACATCACAGGCTGGAAAGCCTGCGCCACTCAAGGCGCCCCCGTTTTCAGCCAGCGTGCGGGGGCTATCGCCGTATTTGGAAACGCGGCCAGGATCGCTTTGTCCGAAGTGACCAGCGTCGCTCGAAGCTGCCGAGCGACGGCGACGAACTCACTATCGTATGCCGTGCACCCCGACGCCGCGGCCAGACGAATGACGGCCGCCGGGTCCGGGACAAACTCGCGTCCCGCTAACAAGCGCTGGGCCATCTTGTAAGCGAGAATGGCCTGCTCGACGTCCAGGTGGCCCTGCCGGACGTATTGAATGAGGACGCTGCGGAATTCGCTTCGCCACAGCATGGGCGCTGCCCATTCGGGGTCGCGCAGAAACACGTCGCGCGCCGGAGCGGTCCCGGTTCCGCCCAGGAAGAAGTAGGCGAGAAGGTTGGTGTCCACGACGATCATGGACGCCCCGCCGCCTTGGCCTTGCGTAATTTCGTTTCGGTGAGCGGCGGCAGCGCCAGACGCGCCCGCATTTCATCGATTTCCGTGAGAAAGGCCCCCGGATCCATCGCCGGCGTTCTCGCCGCCTGCCCCAGGCATACGATCACTTCGCTGTTCAAACTGCGCCGATGGACCGCCGCTCTCCGCTTCATCCGGCGCAGAATATCCTCCGGAATTCCTTTGATGGTCAACGTAGGCATTTCTGTCGCCCCCTTGATGGTTCCATTTTGGAACCACCGTAGTCTTCCTCGGTTCGCCTGTCAATGCTGGGAAATCCACGTTACATTTCCCACGGTCGCCACAACTCTCTCCACGAGCGGCGCGGCTCGCCGTCCTCGTCCAGGTCCGGCGCGGGGTCCTCCGTGGGCCGAGGGAGCGCGCCGCCTCGCGCCAGAATCTCCGACCACGACGCGGGCTTGCGATTGCCCATCGCCTGGGCTTTCGCCTGGCGCTCCAGGCGGTCGTATTTGTAGAGCGCGGTTGAGTAGGCCGACGCGCTCATCGTGGCCAGCAGCGCCGAACAGAATAGCAGCGGCCCGACGCGGATGGCGAGTCCCAGCAGCTCGACGGCGAGCAACACGAAGGCCGCGCCGAGGGTCATCCCCGGATTGTCGAGCGCGAGAAGCGCCGCTTGCCGGGCCGCTTTCCAGATCCCCGCTTTTCGTTCGACCAGCAGCGGCAGAAGATATAGGTAGCACAATCCCACGAAGACCGCGCACCACACGCATACGCCCGCGATCGCCAGCCCCGGCCATTTCAACGGTTGCGGCCAGATCGGCGGGGCGGTCCAGAACCGCAGGTTCACAAACAAGATGATCCCGATCGCCAGGAAAAACAGATGCGCCTTGAGGCCGGCGAGCCAGAAGCGCGCGATCGCCTTCCAGAACTCGCCCAGCGCCGGATCGCGGAAGCGGCGCATGTCCATGGCGAACGACGTCATCGCGGTTTGCAGGACCGCCCACGCCAGGAAGGCGTAGATCAGGCAGGGGATAAAAAGCGCGGGCCAGAAGTCCGCCAGCGCCAGCGGGCCGATGACGATCACGCCGAGACAGAAGTTCGCGGCCAGCAGCCGGCCCAGGTGGTCATACGTGGTCCAGAAAAAGCGGCCCATGGCGCGACGAAATATGCCGCGGGAGGGGGGAGAAACAGGGGAATCCGTGGTAGGCATGAGATGAGTTCGGAGTGCGGAGTGCGGAGTCCGGAGTGCGGAGTGCCGGAAGGTAGAATCAGAGGCGAGAGAGCGGGGTCCCGACGCCCAACCAGGAACTCCGCACTCCGCACTCCAAACTCGTCGTTACGCTCTCTCCATCATCGCCACCGCGTAGGCCGCCATGCCCTCGCCACGGCCGGTGAACCCCAGGCCTTCCGTCGTCGTGGCTTTCACGCTGACCCCTTCGGAGACGCCCAGGGTCTTGGCGATGCGCCGCTCCATCTCCTCGTGGTGCGGAGCGATCTTCGGCGCTTCGGCGACCACGGTCGAATCGACGTTGACCACCCGCCAGCCTTTTTCGCGCGCGATGCGGACGACCTCTTCGAGCAGTTGGATGCTGGGGATGTTCTTGTATTTGGGGTCGTGGTTCGGAAAGAGCTGGCCGATGTCGCCTTCGCCCATCGCCCCCAGCAGCGCGTCGCAGATCGCGTGCAGCAGCACGTCGGCGTCGCTGTGGCCCGCCAGTCCGCGTCGAAACGGGATCTCGACCCCGCCGAGCATCAACGGCCGGCCTTCCGTCAACCGATGCACATCGAATCCAAACCCAACGCGAAAGGACATAGGAGAACCTCGCACGAAAGATCAACGGCCACGGGGCAAGAGAAAACATGGACGGGGTGGACAGAGTGGACGAGGTGGACCAGATGGACGGGGTGGACGAACTGGACACGCTGGACGGGGTGGATGGCCGTTCCTTGGGTGGTTCCGGGGAGCGCAAACACCCCGGCCCTCAAACTTCGTCCATCTCGTCCACTCTGTCCACTTTGTCCACTCTGTCCGTCCTGTCCACTCCGCCCACTCAATCCGTCCCGCCCGGTCGTTCATTCCGCTCCACCAGCATCCTCTCCGCGCGCGCCAAGTCGGCCGGGACGGTGATCTTGAGATTCTCATCCGTCGACGGCACGATTCTCACTTCCCGTCCCAGCCGCTCCAACGCAATGGCTTCGTCCGTCAGCTCCACCCCGTCGCGTTCGGCCGCCTCCATCGCGCCAAGCAAGTCGGCGAAGCGAAACGCCTGCGGCGTCTGGGCCATCCACAGCCGCGAGCGATCCAGCGTGCGTTCAATGCGGAAGTCGGACCGGCCCGTCTGCTTCACCGTATCGATCGCCGGCGCGGCCAGGACCGCTCCGCCGCACTCGCGCGCCGCCGCGATCGCTTCGCGCGTGGCGCCCATCGCGCCGCGCGCCAGGAGGAGGGGCTTTGCCCATTGGGCGGCCAGCGTCCGCGCCGCTTGCGCGGACTCGCCGTTCAATTCCTGCGCGCCGAGGACAAGACAGACCTGCTTTGCCTCGGGCAGGCGGAGAAAGAACTCGAGGGAGTGCAGGAAGACGGCGCGGCCGCCGAGCGGCAAGAACTGCTTGGGGCGCTCGGCGCCCATGCGCCGGCCTTCGCCCGCGGCGACGACCACCGCGGCGACTTCGCCTGGAGGAGCCTTCATCTTGCGTCTCTTGGAACGCGTCTAGCGGGAGATAGATCAAGGGCAGAATCACGGATGGCGGAATCATGGCGATAACACCTGGTATTTCATGATTTCACCATCAACAACTATTTATTGTTATTCCGCCTCCATTCGCGTTGGATCACGCCTCTTCCGAAGCGGCCCGGACGACCTTGGCCGTCCCCGGCCGCGGCTTGGCGAACACCATCCGCCCGGCCCCGGTCTGGAGAATGGAACTGACGGTGACCTCGATCTCCTGTCCCAGATACGGCCGCCCCTCGTCCACCACCACCATCGTGCCGTCGTCCAGGTAGCCGACGCCCTGGTGCGGCTCCTTGCCCTCGCGAATGATGTCGACGCGGAACGTGTGGCCGACGAAGACCGCGGGCCGCAACGCGCCGGCGACCTCGTTGATGTTGATGACATCAATCTTCTGCAGCGCGGCCACCTTCTCCAGGTTGTAGTCGTTCGTGACCAGGCATCCCTGAATCTCCTTGGCCATCTGCATGAGTTTCTGGTCGACGTCGGGCGTTTCCAGGTAGTCGTGCGCCCAGATGCGCAGGTCGGGGCATTTCTTTCGGATGCGTTCGAGGATCTCCAGCCCCCGCCGCCCGCGCGCCCGGCGCTGGGGATCGGCGCTGTCGGCGATCGACTGGATCTCCGCCAACACGAACTGGGGCACGATGGCCGGCCCGCGCAGCAGGTTCAGGCTCAACAGGTCGCTGATCCGCCCGTCGATGATGGCGCTGCTGTCCAGGATGTACGGCGCCCCCGACGTGTTCGACAGGATGAACTTCAGATTGCTCAGGCGGAACCGGTCGGCGTGCTTGATGGCCAACACGATGCCGAAGTAGCCGAAGATGAGGCCGGTAAAGGCGCGCGAAAGGCCTTGCGAGGCGAATTGCTCGGGGATGATGGGATAAACGAAAAAAGCCAGAATCAGTCCGAACAGAAGCCCGCAGGCCGCCAACAGAAGGTTCTTCGAGGAGATGATGTTGGTGGCATACTCGAAGACGACCACGATCACCGACAGGGCGAGCGCCCCTGCGGCGTACAGCATATTCTCCGATGAGAGAAAGGTTTGGTTCAGCGGATTCGGACGCACCTGATAACCCAAATACGTCGCCATCAAGATGAACATGATCCGCGCCAGCGACACCGGGCCGAACACACTCAT
>JAPLSS010000169.1 GCA_026398515.1 Candidatus Sumerlaeota bacterium
CTGCCGTCGGCGCCGCGGCGGCCAGATCGTCGAGAATTAGCGACGCGAGGCGCAAACGCTCATATGGCGGCAAAGTCCGGACGCTGCTAGCATAAAGCTCGAGCGCGTTTGGCATCTTGCAGATCCTCCACCCCCTGCCAAGATAGAGGAAAGCCGCGGCCTGGCGCAAGCGAAGAGTGGCGAATCAGATCGTCATTTCCCCTTCTGCAAATTCGCCAAATGTTCCTTGGCCTTCTCGTAGCCGAGGGCGGCGGCTTTGCGATGCCATTCGACGGCCTTGCCGAGGTCTTTCTCCACCCCGCGGCCGGTTTCGTAGGACAGGGCGAGATTGAACATGCCGCCGGGCTCGCCGAGGTCCGCCGACTTGCGAATCCATGACATGGCTTCCTGCTCGTTCTTCGCCACGCCCATGCCCGACAAGAGGTGCGCGCCCAGGTTGGACATGGCCGTGGCGTCGCCCGCCTCGGCCGCTTTGCGATACCAGGCCACTGCCTTCGCGTCGTCCTCCTTGACGCCCTTGCCTTGTCCGTACAGCGCGCCGACGGAGTTCATGGCGCGCGCGCTGCCCAGTTCGGCCGCCTTGAGGTGCCACTTCATCGCCTCGGCGTAATCCTGCTGCACGCCCGCGCCCTTCTCATAGCAGTTGCCCACTTTGCTCATCCCCTCGGGGTCGTCGAGGTCGGCCGCCTTCTTGTACAGGGCGAAGGCTTCGGCTTCATCCTTTGGCACGCCGCGGCCGTTCTCATACATATACCCTAGACCTGCGATCGCGCGCACGTGGCCCAGGTCCACGGCCTTCTGGTACCAGGCGATCGCCTGGGCGTCGTCCTTCTCAATCAGTTTTCCATCCCGATACATCCCGGCAAGGTTGCTCATGGCGGCGGGGTAATTCTGGTCGGCGGCCTTGCGATACCAGGCGACGGCTTGCTGGCCATCGACCTTCACCCCCAGCCCTGCTTGGTACGCGGAGCCCAGGAGGAACTGGGACATGGGGTCGCCCTGGTCGGCCAATTGCTGGACGCCGCCAATCGCCTGGGCGGCCAATTGGGCGGCGCGCGTTTTGTCGCGGGGCGCGCCGACAAGGCCCTGCTCGGAGAGGCGCGCCTCCCACATGAGGCCGCGGGGATCGCCCGTCTGCGAAGCCCTGTGAAAGAGTTCGCGGGCTTTGGTCTGCTCGTTCAGGCTGCCGCGGCGCTCGTAGAGCTTGGTCGCCTGCTCCAACACCTGCTGAGTCGCGGCATGAGCGGCGGGTTTCGCCACGGCCTCGGCGGCCGGGGTCTTCTGCACGATCAGGGGCGCGTTGAGGCCGCTCGACGGCTTCTCGGCGACTGGAGTTTCCTGCACGATCAGCGGAGCGCCGGGGCCGCCGGTCGGCTTGGCTTCGACCGTGAAGGCCAGTTCCTTCTCTGGCGAACGCGCGCCGTGCGCGTCTTCCACCCAGGCGGTCAACGTGCGCGGGCCAGGCCGGACCTTGGTCATCGTCGCCTTTGGGGTCTTGACGCTGCTGAAGTCTTTCGTCCCATCCAACTTGTAGTGATAAGCGGCGATGGCGTCGCCGTCGGGGTCGCTGGCGGCGATCTCGAATTCCACTGACTCGCCCCCGGGCGCGACGTTGACGGCTTTGATCTCATCGACGACCGGCGGCTGGTTGGCGGCTGGGGCAGGCGTCACGACCGCCGGCGCTACGGCCGGCGTGGGCGCGGGTGTCGGCGCGGGCGTGGCCGCGGGGCTTGGCGCCGGCGTGACGGCGGGGGCCATGCCCGGCTTGAGGAACTGCTCGGCGTATTCCGGCGCCAGGCGCCCGTCGGCCAAGTCCATCGCCGCTTGGCGGCGCTTGGGGTCGTCGGAGGCGAGCGCCGCCTGGGCCACGGCGTTCAGCGCGGGGTCCAGTTTGCCTTCGCCCAGAAGGGTGGAAAGCTTCTGCGAGGCCTCGGCGATCTTCTTGCGCTGGTCCGCGGCTTGCTGCTTGTCCAGCCATTCCTTGCTGACGGAGAGCGGCAGGTCGCCGGTGGCCTGCACGAGGTCGAAGCGCGGCGATTGCACGCCGGCCGGGCGCTTGCTGCTCCAGTTCTCGACCTGCCCTTTGACCCATCCGGCCAGGTTCGTCACCGTGATCAGCCCCTGCGAATCCGCCGGCGCTTTGCCCCGCAAGCCTTCCAGCAGGTAGTGGGTGAACGCGCCTTGGCCGGCGTCGTCCATCTCGTAGCTATATTGGCCTTCCGAGCAGGACATCAGCACGGCGAAGCCCTGCGTCTGCGCGAAGGCCTGCGCGAATTGCGACGACATCGGCGCGTCGCTGAGCGACCTCGCCCCCTGCTGCGTCGTCTTCTCGCGGCAGGCGTCGAAGATCAGCAGCCGGCGCGGCGAACGCGAAGCGGACAGGTACTTCTCGATGCTTTTCAGCGGAACGGCCGATTCCTCGAGGATCGAGCGGCGGCTGTCTTCGGTCAGGACGTAGCCCTCCAGCCCGTGCGTCGACAGGTGGACGACGATGCAGCCGTCGGGGCCGGCGGCCTGGGCGGCGACGCGGATCGCCTCCAACACGTTGTTGCGCGTCGGGCGGTCCTTGCCCTCGGCGCCGCTGACGAGGAGCCGCGCGTTCTCCGGCGGCATGAACTTCAGTTCGTTGACGAAGCAATCGCGCATGGCCCGCGCGTCGGCGGCGCAATAGCGCAGCGCGCCGATGGACTCGTCCTCGAATTTCTCCACGCCGACGAAGACGCCGAAGCTTTGCTCGTGCAACGCGCCATAGTCCTGCGGTTTGACGTCCGAGAGCGGCATCACCCCGATGGCGCGCTCGCCTTCGGCCCCGGCCGGCGAGGCGAGCCAGACGCATGCAAGGCAGGCGACGCCGGCAAGGAATGCATTCCCGACCCGATAGCGCGGGGTTCTCATGCGTGTCCTCCCAGCCAAGGAATGCTCCATGGCTCAATCCGGTTTGAAACGAAGCAAAGAGTATCCGGCCGCGCAGGAAAAGGTCAGCTCGGAGTGCCGTTGCAGGAACAACGGGGTGCATTCGGGAATCTTAGCGTCGAACTTCAGACGCGAAAATGGCAGGAAAACCGGGGACTGGCTCGGCGGCGCTTGCGCCGCCGAGCCAGTCCCCGGTTTTCCTGGATTGTCCGTCTCGAATTCGCGAATGCACCCGGAACAACGGAAATCGACGCGTTTCGTGGCGTGGGCAACCCACGCTCCGGAAAGCCCGCGATTCAGTTGGAGCCGTCAGAGCGTTACGGAGCGGCGGACTTGGATTTGGCGGCGGGGCGGGCGGGGGCGGCCGGTTGGCTTCCGTCGTGGCTTTCCAGAATGATCAGGCGCATGCGCAGTTCTTCGATTTCCTCGTCCTTGGCCTTGAGCTGCGCGGCCTTGGTTTTGAGCTCCTGGTCCTTCTTCTTCATGTCGCTCTCCAGCTTCTGGACTCGGTCTTGGAGAGCGGGGTCGGGAGTGGCCTTGGCGGGTGAGTCGGTTAAGTTGGACCGGTCCGACTTGTCATACGAATCGCGGGGCCGCGGAGAAGCCCCGTCGCGCGGCGTCGCGGTCTTCTTCGGCGTCGGGCGCAACGCGTCGTAATACGGCCCTGGCGGCGTGCGCTGGCCCAGGGTCTGGGCCACCAACATGAAGCCCAGCACCAACACGGCGATCACGAGGACCCAGACAACCAGGCTTCCGGATCGGGGAAGAGAAGGACGAGGAGAAACACTCATGGGTCAGGCTCCGAGAACGGTCAGGAGGAGTAGGAGCCTAGCGCCAACGGACGCCGCCGCCGTGGCGAACCAACCTATAAGATTTTATAGAACCTATAGGACCTATCCGTCCTATTCATCCTATTCCACCAAGTACGCGCGCGGATCGTCGACCGGCTCGGTCCGGCGACGGATCTCGAAGTGCAGCTTCGGCGCCTCGGCGCTGCCCGTCGAGCCGACCTTGGCGATCGTATCGCCCCGGCGGACGAATTGCCCCTTCTGCACGAGGTTCTCCTTATTGTGCGCGTACACCGAGATGTAGCCGTCCTCGTGGTCCACCAGGATCATGTTTCCATAGCCGCGCAGGGGCGAGCCGCTGGCGATGACCATGCCGCTGCGCGAGGCGCGCACCGGCGTGCCCTCCGGCGCCAGCAGATCCACGCCGCGATTGGTCTTGACGACTTTGCACGCGTTGCGATCCAAGGGCCAGTGGAAGCCGAGTTTCTTCGCGTCCGGCGCCTTGGCGACCTCTTGCAGGGCGCTGACGCTTCTGGCGCTGACATTCAGGACGCGCGCCCCGTCGCCCAGCAGGCTCGGGTCCAGGGGGCGCGTAGGAGACACGTTCTCTTTCGGCGGATCGGTGGATCGCCAGAACGCCAGGCGCGAAACCAGCGATTCCCCCGACGATTTCGTTTGCGATGGCGGCAATTGAGCCGAGACGGGGATGATCTTCGTCTGCGGAACGTTGGCCAGCGGCGGAATCCAGATATACAGCCCCTCGTAGAGCAGGGCGGGATTCCCCAGTTTGTTCACCTTGGCGATGGTTTCGACCGGCCGCCCATAACGCTGGGCGATGGCGTTGAGGCTGTCGCCGGTGACGACCTTGTAATACCAGCCTTCGGCGGGATGGCCCGCCGCCATCGGCGCGCCGCCGGTGGCGCAGCCGATCAGCAGCAACGCCGCCGCCCCGGCCAGCGTTGCGAAAACAGTCCGCTTCCCAAGATGCATTCTGCCAGGTCTCCGTTTAGGGCATTGCCTGAACCCGCCAAACGCCCCTCAGCGTCCAACGGCACGAATCCAAAGATGAGCGGAAACGCAAATGAGCGCCCCCCCGCCCCTCGATCACCCCTTGGGCGGAGCGTGCATGCGCAGGAAGATAAAAGAAAACCCCCGCCCCGCTCAAGGAAAAAAATGCATCCGGCGCGGCGCTTTTGCCTCAGATGACGCCTTGCGTCGGAGAAAAGTTTGGCGGGCCTCTGCGTCGGGGAGGGCGCCGACACGTAGAGAAAAGACGGAATCAGGGCCTTTGGGACTTGCGATGGGGGTCGTTCCGCGCGCGACAAAACGCGCGATGCAGGGAGCCGAGCGCATCGTATGTTGTTTGAAATCAAGCGTATGCGCTTTAGCTGGCGCCCCCGGCTCTCTCCTCTACTCGATCAACAACAGCGAATAGTGGTTCTGCGCGTCGCCGCGCTCGACGACTGTGTCGATGGGCAGGCCGGCGGCGCGCGCGGTGGCGAAAACGTCGATCCCGCAGGCCTCCATGGCCGGGCGCGCCTGGCGAGGGTGGGCGCAGCCTTTCTCCAAGTTGCACGTCCTGCACTGCCCGCACGGGCCGCAGCCCAGCGCGAACGCCTTATAGTGGCCGGCCAGAAACGCCTCGCGCTCCAACTTGGTGACGATTTTGCGGGCCGCTTTCCCGCGGTCGCAATGCACGAGCAGGATGCTGCGGTATTCGTCCAGCAATTGGCGGGTCCGCTCGGGCGGGGGCGAGTACGGCGGACAGGTCAGGCGCTTGCCATAGCCTCCGCAGCCGTATTGGCATTTTAGGCGAACCCAGGTGGCCGTCGGGACCTTCTCGGGGCCGATGATCATCGCGTGCAGCGCGCCCATCTCCCGCGCCCGGTTGACATAGAATTCGAGCGGCGGCGTCTTTTGTTTCGGCGCTGGGGGCATTGGAATCCTCTCCGATAGGCCGTATAAGTCCCATAGGTGTTCTATAGGTCTTATGCCGAATCGGCCGACTACTTCGCCTCAAACTGCGCGAATGGATCGAAGCGTTTCCGGAGGGTCAGGCGTTCGCCCCAAGCCAGGCGCTCGGTTAGGGCCTCGTCGACGAGGGTCTGAATCTTCGCCAGGTCGGCCGAGGCCTCATCAACAGCGCCGTATCCACCGGCCGGCTCCTCGCCCCAGCGCGCGGTTTCGTGTTCCACAATGAAGGTAAGTCGCTCCTTGTCCAATCGGACGCGAACGCGCGCCGCCGCCCTCGTGCCCGCCGTCTTGCGCAACGCGGCGCGGCAGGCCAGGCGGACGGCTTCGCCGATCTGGCGACATGGGTCGGGGGCGAATCCTCCCTGCTCGGCGAGCGTTTCAGCGGCATCGGCGGCGCTGGTCTCCGACTCGGGCCTCCCCGTCAAGTCGAGGGAGAAACTCTTGCCCGAGGGGTCGAAGGCCGTCGGCGCTTCAGCCTCGACCTGTTCGGCGGTCAACTGCGGCAACGCGTTCAACGTTCTCCAGGCGCTCCAGGTCGACAGCGCCACGCCCTCCTCTTTGGCCGCCTTCACCGCTTCGGGACGGAAGCTGCCGCCGATCAGCCAGACTCGCGCCGAGTCCAGCCCCGCGGCCTCCAGCGCCGAGCGGTCGGCCAGACGCTTGACTTGGCGCACGTCTTCGTCGTGAACCACAATGGCCGGCGCCAGCGCGGCCACGACCCAGAACGCGGTCTCGCCCAGCGCCTCGGCGCGCTCCTCCAACGACGCCAATCCCAGCATCCCCGCGGCCGCCAGCCAGGGGCGCCCAAACCGCAGCGGCTCGGCGACCACCGCGCGAGGCAGAGTTATGCGTCCCGCGGGCGCCAACAATTCCGGCAGGGCGGCGAAATGGCGGGGATCCAGCGTCAGGCCCGACAGCGCCTCCAGGCAGGCGGCCAGGCGCGCGGCGTCCAGTTCCAGGTCGCCGGCGGCGGAGGACTCGCGAATCCGGCGCGCCACTTCCGCGCCCCGCCAGAAGCGGCTCAGCGCGGCGTTTCGGCCGTCGGCGATCCGGTCGCCCCACGCGATGGCCAGTTGCCGCAACGCCCAGAACGGCGTCGGCTCCACGGCGTCCGTCCGCCAGTCGAGCAGTCCCATCGCGCGAAGCGGCGCGGCTTTTTCCCTAAGAAGGGGGGATTCCTCGACAGGGAGCGCCGGGCTTTCGGACCATTCCGCGTTCAGCAGGCACAACGCCCGAAGCGCTTCGGCGCGCTCGCGCACGTTGCGGAACAGCGATTGGAATTCCTCGGACAGCGCCTCGGCGAACGCGCCGCGCTCCAGGGCGCCGAGAAGGGCGCGGGCGAGCGTTTCCAGGCGCAACTCCGGGGTGTCGACGAAGGCCAACTCGCGCGCAAACGAATCGGTCAACGCCCCATGCCCTTGCAGGCATCCGCCGAGGGCCCGCGCCGCCGCGCCCGCAACCGCGCGGCCCCGCTCGGCGGTCAGGCGTTCGACCACCTGCGCCGCGGCGGGCGGATCGAGCGGCGCCAAGGCGACCGTGCGAAACCCGGTCGCCGCCGCGAGCCCGCCGGGCGGCGCCAAGCGGAACCCCGGCAGCGCCGTGGCGATGAGCGGCGCCGCTCCGCGCGCCGCGGCGTCGGCCAAGGCGTGCAAGGCGTCCCGTCCCGTTTCGGCCAACGCGTCCAGGCCGTCGGCAAGGAAGAGGGTCATGCGTCGCTGCCGCCCGCTGGCGGCGTGTGAGAGCGCGACGAGCGTTCCGGCCAGCGCGGCCCCGCGGCCCTGTTGCGCCGCGGAGCGCGCCTCATCGACGAGCCGGCGCAGCGCCGGCTCGCCCCGGCGCGCCGCCAGCGCCGAAAGCGCTTCCAGCGGCGGCGGCTTCTCGGTGGAAGAGATCCGCTGCCCCAGGGTCAGGGCGGCCAATCGCGCGGCCCATTCCGATAGGACCGCTTCGGCCGCGCCCGCGCCGAACCGGCCGCGGCAGAGGACGGCATCGGGCATCAGCCCTTCGATGCGCCGCGCGATCTCCTCCAGAAGCGCCGACTTGCCGATGCCGCGCGGTCCGGCGAACAGCAACGCCTGTGCGCCGCCGCGCCGAACGCTCAGCGCCGCGGCGACGGCCTGATGGCATTCGCCCTCGCGGCCGGCCAATACGCTGCGTTTGTCTTGGGAGCGCCCGTCCATGGCCAGAAGAGAACCTAAAGACTCTGACACCATGGGCATCTCGAGAAGGAGAGGCCCGATCCACAGCCTTGACGCACAAAGGAACACAGCAGAGCCACAACGGCGCGGCATTCCCCGGAAAGCCGCCCCCTTGCCCCACGCGCCGAATGGAACCCCAAGGCGCCGCCCGGCGTCAAGGGAAACCGCAGAGCGGCGTAAGCTTCGGGCGCGTCCCGCCCGGGAGCTTCGAATTCAGGAAGAATGCGCTTCGGACGCCTATTCCTGCTCCTGCGCTCCGAGGAAGCTACACCGCGGGATGCGCCCGTAGGCTTCCCCGCCTGCGCTTTGCCCGATCCCGAGTTCGGAGCGGCGGAGGCGGAAACGCCTACGCCACGACCCCCCACGGCCTTCGGCGCAACCGGGTTGGGTTTCGATGGCCGGCGCGCCGCCGCTGGGGTTGGAGTTTGAGCCGCCGCTCGGTCGCCGCGAAAGCGGTCAATATCCGTTGACAATTCGGGGCGGAAAGCCCTACAAATAGGACGGGGCATAGCATCCATCCGCCGAAAGCAAAGGCGGTTCTTCTGCGTTTAGGGCAAGATTCCCCATCCAAATTCGGCGCGCCGCCCGCCGGGCGTTCCCGCGCCAGGAAAGCGTTGTTCGTACGAGGTGCTCACATGGGTCTCCGCGGGAGTGTCCTACGGGTCGTTCAATCCATGAAACGCGCGGCGATTTTGGCCGCCCTGTTGACGCTGGCGGCGCCGCCGGCCTACGCGCACATCGCCAATCCCACGCCGCTAGAGGCGGTTCAGCCGGACGGGACGAAGGTCGCGCTTCGCTTGCGCGGCGATGAGTTCTACAACTGGAAAGAAGACCTGAACGGCTTCACGGTGCTGGACGACCGGGGCTGGCTGGTCTACGCCGCGGTGGACGCGAACGGGGACTTGGCGCCGACGCGCTTCGTCCTTGGGCGCGATGATCCCAAGGCCGCCGGCCTGGCGCCCAACGCCATGCCTTCGCCGGCCCGGCTCTCCCAACTGCGCGCGGCGCGCATGGCCGGCGGCTACAATCCCAGCGGCGCCGCCAGAGCGAGCGTGCCGCCCCGCGGCACGATCAAGAACCTGGTCGTTCTCTGCCGCTTCAGCGACCATACGCCCGGCGTCAACGACCACCCGCAAGCGGATTACGACGTCTTGTTCAATCAACTCGGGGGAGACGCCACCCTCGCCCCCACCGGCAGCGTGCGCGACTTCTACACAGAGAATTCCTTCGGCGTCATGGATCTGCAAAGCACCGTGGTGGCGTGGGTGACCCTGCCGCACACCGAGGCCTGGTACTGCAACGGGCAGCAAGGCTTCGGCGTCTATCCGCAGAACGCCCAAGGCATGGTCGAGGCCGCGCTGAACCTGGTGGATCCGACGGTGGACTTCGGCCAGTTCGACTCGGACAACGACGGCTACATCGACGCCATCGACATCATTCACTCCGGCTTCGACGCCGCCGAGACCGGCAGTAGCAGCAACATCTGGTCGCACAAGTGGTCGCTGTACGCCTTGCCCAACGGCCATTGGACGAGCAACGACCGCAACGCCCACGGCGATTTCGTCAAAGTCTTCGACTACCACACCGAATCGGCCCTGTCCGGCACCTCCGGCAGCATCATCGTGCGCCTCGCCGTCATCTGCCATGAAACCGGCCACTTCTTCGGTTTGCCCGACCTCTACGACACCGACGGCTCGAGCGAAGGCGACGGCTCGTGGAGCCTGATGGCCAACGACTGGGGCTTCGATTTCACCGGCCTGCATCCCCCGTTCTTCGACGCCTGGAGCAAGCAGTTCCTCGGCTGGGTGGCGCCGACCCCTCTCATGGCCTCCGGCGTTTATGTCATCTCGCAAGCCGAGACCAACGCCCAAGCCTATCGCATCGACCACTGGTATCCCAACGGCGAATACCTGCTGATCGAGAACCGCCAACCGGTCAGTTTCGAGTCGGACATGCCCCAGGGCGGCCTGGTCGTCCTTCACGTCGACGAGACCAAGGGAACATTCGCGCAGAATGACGTGAACAACGACGAGGGCTATCCCGGCCAACCCGGCTGGCCGCAGAACGGCCGGCACTACCGAGTGGCCGTCCTGCAGGCCGACGCGCGCTACGACCTGGAGCACGGGCTCAACCGGGGCGACGCCGGCGACGCGTACTTCTCGCGCGCGGGCGCGGCCATCGCCAACGGCACCCTGCCCAGCACCGACGCCTATCAGAACGGCAACGTTTTCAATTCCGACAACACCATCGCCGATATCAGCGCCCCCGGCTCGGCCATGAGCTTCACCTATCAGACCTCCGTGCCGGTGGTGCAGCACACGTTGACCTTGTCGCGCACCGGCATCGGCCGGGTGCGCGCCGACGGCATCCTGCACGACTTGCCGTGGGCCGGCCAGTTCTTCGACGGCCAGAGCGTGCAACTGAACGCCGTGCCCGAACCCGGCTGGTTCTTCCGCGACTGGTCCGGCGATCTGAACGGCGGGGTCACGCCGCAGACCATCGTCATGGACGGCGACAAGTCGGTCACCGCCAACTTCATCAACCGCCGCATCGTCCACTTGACGCTGATGAGCACCGGCCGGGGCGTGGTCAAGGTCAACGGCCAGCAGGTCGCCCTGCCCTGGCAAGGCCAATACCTGTCCGGCGAAAGCATCCGGCTCGAGGCGATCGCCAACCCGGGATGGTATTTCCTCAACTGGTCGGTGGGCTTGACGGGCAGCCAGAACCCCATCGATTTCGTGATCAACAACGACCTGACGGCGTTGGCCACGTTCATCAACACCCCGCCGCTGACCTTGTCGCTGGACAAGACCGGCAACGGGGAGGCGAAGGTCGACGGGGCGCTGGTCACGCTGCCGTGGCAGGGCTTGTTCCGGCCCGGCGACACCGTGACCCTCGATCCGGCGCCCGGCGTCAACTGGTATTTCCTGAACTGGTCGGGCGACATGAACGGCA